>DAOWHK010000034.1 GCA_030641465.1 Parachlamydiales bacterium
AGGATACATCAAAGAGAAAGTTATAAAGCGTTTGCATTTTTGGCACTTGAAGGGCAAAAGGAAGACCCGTGGTAGGTGACACTGTGCCAGTAGGCGCTCCTGCAAATACGGGGCCATTTTTACTAAAAGAGGATTTTAGTGCGCTTAAGTTGGATCCTATTTGTGGATAAAAAGAGGAGGCCGCCATCTGTCGAAGAGCTCTTGCTTCTAGCACGTTTGCTGTCGCTGAAAGCACGTCGTTATTATGCTCCTTTGCTGAGGCGATGTATTTGTTTAGGAGTGGATCTTCAAATTGTGTCCACCACATAGTCACCGGCGCATTTTCTAAATCAATTTCATCGTCTGGATGTACGCTCCAGCTATTTTCTAGGGTTATTTCTGGCTTCTCATATTTGGGACCGACTGTGCAAGATGAGCATAGTACGATCAGGGCTAAAATCCAAATTTTCATTATTGCAACCTCCTGCGAAAAAATAATCCAGCGCCAACAATATTTATGACGCTTATGACTAAAAGTGGCCAAATGTTTTGAAATACAATTCTTGCTGGCATGGCTTTTAGAAAAATCCCTTTGGAAATAATCAGCATATACCGAAGAGGCACAGCGTATGTTACTGGCTGAAGCCAGTCTGGCATATTTTCAATGGGTGTTGCATACCCGGCAAGAAGCACGGACGGCAGCATAAATCCAAAGGTGCCAAGCATTGCTTGTTGCTGCGTTGTGGAAAGCGAGGAAATAAAAAGTCCAATGCCACTAATTGATGTGACAAATACTACTAAGCTAATAAAATAAAGAACGAGCGATCCTGTAAATGGCACTCCGAGAAAAATTGTGCCGATTGCGATCATGAAAAGACCTTCAAGCACACCGATAATAATTCCTGGAAGAATTTTTCCAATAAGTATTTCTATTGGAAGAAGGGGGGAAATTAAGAGTTGATCAAAGGTGCCAAGTTCGCGCTCTCTTGCAACGGATTGCGTTGTTACAACAAGGCATGTCATCATGGATAATATAGCAACAAGGCAAGGAAGGTTGTACCAAAAATAGAGTCTATTGGGATTAAACCACGTTCGCTGCGCAAGTTCTACGTTTTGCATCTTTACTAAACCATTTGCCGCGGTATCTTCATTAAACTGTTTTACAAGCTCTGTAACATAGCCTGATACAATTTGCGCTGTATTGGATTTTCTTCCATCAAAGATGAGCTGCAGCTTTGCCATTTTTCCAGCATCTAGATCTCTTGAAAATTGCTGATCAAGAGAGAGGACCATTAGACCTTTTTGCTCATCAATAAATGGCCCTATTTGCTCAACTGACTGTAAATGCGTAATCTTGTAATTGAAAATTTTACTGCCATAAAATCTTTGCACTAGCTCAAATCCTTTTTCCCCTGAGTCTCGATTCAAAATCCCAATTGGCGCATTTTGTACATCAAGCGTTGCTGCAAAAGTAAAAATGCATAGCTGAAAAATCGGTGGCACTAAAATAGAGATTCTTACTTTATTATCGCGCAGCACCATCAGCAGCTCTTTCCAAATAAGGGCGAGTATTTTTTTTTTCAATCAAGCCTCTTTACGGTTTTTTTTGCGGTCAAAATAAATAGCACAAGTCCAATGCCAATAATTGGGAGCATGTCAAAAAGAATCAGTTTCCATACATTTCCAACGAGAAAAAGAGCTTGAAGGCTTTGCACAAAATATTTTGCAGGAATCAAGTATGTTAAGAGCTGAATCCATTTAGGCATGCTATAAATTTCAAAAAGAAAGCCCGATAAAATATAGGCCGGTAAAAATGCTGCAAAAAGCGTTATTTGATAAGCATACACTTGATTTTTACTAATCGTAGATACGAGGACGCCAAGTCCTAAAGAGCAGACTAAAAAGATCGCGGAGATCAAGGATAATACAAGAAAAGATCCTCTCAAGGGAAGGTCATAAAACACGATGGAAAGAAACACGCAAATGGCCATGGAGAGCATCCCCAGCGCAAAATAGGGGATGACTTTTGCAACGACAAGCTCTTTAATACTCACTGTTGTCGAGATCAATGCCTCCATTGTTCCTCGCTCCCACTCTCTTGCAACAACTAATGCTGTAAGAAGCGCTCCGATTAAGGTCATGATAATTGCAAGGGATCCAGAAAGGAGAAAAAACCGACTCTCAAGCTCTTCATTATACCAAAATCGTGATTCGATATTTATGATAGGCCTCTCCTGCGTCGTTTCTCCTGACGTAATCACCTGCTCTTTTAGCCAAATTTGCAAAGCTCCGAGCGCATAATTTTGCATGAAATTTGCTGTATTTGTTTCACTTCCATCTGCAATCACTTGAATCGGGGCAATAATTTCAGGGCGAGCTCTGAAATTGCTAAAGTAAGAGGGAATGACAAAAAATCCTCGAATGCGTCCACTTGTCAAATCATCTTCTAATGCATGCCGATCTCTTGTGATTTTCACATCAAAATAGGGTGATGCAATCAAGGTTTCGGCAAAACTTTGCGCATCAGGCGAGGTATCTTCCATGACAAGCCCAACTTTTAAATGATCCAGATCAAGCGAGAGCCCTGATCCAAATAAGAAGATGAGCATCAACGGCAAAAATATACTAATAAAAATGCTGCTCGGATCTCGGATGATTTGAAAACACTCTTTTACAACTAGCGCTCGCATGCGCCTAAAACGCCCTTTCTTTAAATCTAATTTGAGATCTTCTTGAAGCTCTGGTTTATTTTTTATCATATTCCTCGATCATATGAATAAATGCATCTTCAAGTGTAGGATTTGGATTTTTCTCGGAATATGCATCTTTTTTTAAAGCTGCGGGGGTGTCAAGTTTCACCATTTTCCCTTGATAAATAAGGGCTATTCTATCGCAATACTCCGCCTCTTCCATAAAGTGCGTTGTAACCATAATTGTCACCCCTTTTCTAACGAGCCCATTAATATGGTTCCAAAATTCTCTTCTAGTGAGTGGATCTACACCTGAGGTCGGTTCATCGAGAAAAAGTACGGGAGGATGATGCATGTTTGCACAGGCAAGGCTGAGGCGCTGCTTATATCCTAAGGGAAGTGTTTCAGCAGACACTCCTAAATATTCTTCTAATCCAAAAGTTTCGATCATCTGCTCTATGGCAGTTTTTTTTTTTTGATTTTCGAGTTCATAAATTCCTGCAAAAAAATCGAGATTTTGCTTCACACTCAAATTTCCATATAAAGAAAATTTCTGCGCCATGTAACCAATTTTTGATCTTGCAGCGCTTGGAGCTGACTGAAGATCTAAATCAAAAACGTGAGCTGTACCATGCGTTGGTTTTAGCAGGCCACAGAGCATTTTAAATGTCGTAGTTTTTCCCGCACCATTTGGTCCTAAAAGACCAAAAACCTCCCCTTGTTTGACTTCTATATTAATCGAATCTACAGCTGTATAATCTCCGAAAATTTTTGTGAGATCTTTTGCAACAATCGGAGCTACTCCATTTCTATCAACGACTGGTGCTTTTTCAGCAAGCTTTGAAACAGACCCTTGACTTCCCCCTAAACTATCAATAAACGCATCTTCAAATCTAGGAGGCACCAAGTTCATTTGCACATCCTCAATCGGATGTGCACCCTCTTTTAGCAAAATGCGCAAATCTTCTCCTTGAATCACTCCATCAAGCACATCGGGATTTTTTGAAATCTCAAAAAGGAGCTCTCTTCGATCGCCTTCAATATTTGTCACAGAATAGACGCGCCCCTTTGCTCGTACTGTAAATTCTTTAGGATCTCCGCTGTAAACGAGCTCCCCCTCTTTTAATAGATACGCACTTTCGCACTGCTCCGCTTCATCTAGATAGGCTGTGCTCCAAATTACAGTAATGCCATCACCAAGAAGCTCCTCAACCATTTTCCACAGATCTCTTCTTGAAAGAGGATCCACCCCAACACTTGGCTCGTCAAGAAGCAGCAGCTCTGGTTTTTTTATCAGTGCGCATCCAAGCCCCAATTTTTGCTTCATGCCTCCCGACAAATTTTTTGCAAGGCGCTTTGTAAAAGGCTTTAGGGATGTAAATTCTAAAAGTTTTTCAAAAGCCTGCTCTCTTTCCTCCCCAACGACGTTTCGAAGAGCAGCATAGAGATTCAAATTTTGCTGCACCGTAAGGTCTTCATAAAGTCCAAATTTTTGCGGCATATATCCAATGAAATAACGAATGATTTCCGCATCTTTCATCGTGTCGTAACCACCAACAGAAATGGCTCCATTAGTTGGAGTCAATAGACCTGCAATGAGACGCAAAAGAGTGGTCTTTCCAGATCCATCTGGACCAATTAATCCCACCATTTTTCCTTTAGGAATGGCAATATCTAAATTTTTTATTGCAGTGGTAGTCGGTTTTGAAAATACCTTTGATAGACCCTGAATCTGAACGATTGCATCTTCCAAAATGTTGGCCTTCAGCGAGATTTTTTAAGCTTTACAGTTACAGGCATCCCTTGAAGAAGCTCCTGATCGGGATTGTCTACATAAATGCGAAGGCGGTAGACAAGATCTGTTCGAAGAGTTGTTGTTTGCACAGTTTTTGGCGTAAACTCTGCAACAGGGGAAATAAATCCCACAGTTCCCGAGTAGCTTTTGCCATTTTTGATATCAGTAAAAACTTCTGCCTTCATCCCATAATGCACAACTCCAAGCAGAGGCTCATCAACATAAGCGCGAATCCAAACAGGGGAAGTAACTGATAATGTATAGATCGGATCTCCCGGATTTGCAACAGTTCCAGGCTCACGAATACGTGTTAAAATAGTTCCATCTGTTGGAGCAAATGCTTTGGTGTAAGAGAGGTGATCTTTTGCAACATTTGTAGATGCTTTTGCCTGCACTAAATTTGCAAAAAGCTGATCGCGATCAGCCTTAGCATTATCCAAATCTTCCTGAGAAACTGAGCCGCTACTAATGAGCTCTAAACGCCGATTTAAAAGGATTTCCGCATTTGCAAAAAGAACCTCCGTTGCCTCTTCTGTCGCAATCGCTTCAAGAAGCTCACTATCATAGGGAGATGGGTCGAGTGTGCACATTAATGAACCCTCTTTTACCTGCTCCCCCTCTTCAAAATGAAGTTTTGAAACTTGTCCAGGCACCCGAAATCCAATATCGACTTGGCGCACATCGACATTTCCATAAAGCGTGATTTCATTCGCATCCTGATTTGCATTAAACACATAATGAATAAGTGTAATTACAATTGCCGCTATTGCAACAATTGTCACTGAAAAAAGAATTGTTTTTTTCATAGACCCGTCAAATATCTTACATATTTACCGATTTCTATCAGATTAGCTATACTCAAACAAGCATAAAAACAAAACCTTCACAAGGTATACACAAACCGATTCAAAATTTGGGAATTTAACAAGGAGGCTACTTTAGAATTGTATCCGGAGCAAGTGACCATTGCCCATAGGCAAGGCGCGAGCGAGGATAAAATTCTGAAGAAAAGCTGACGAAGTTAAAACCCAAATCTTGAATCGGTTTGTGTATATAAAATTCATAAAAAATTTTACGGAGTAGGAGGCAAAGGAAGCACTTGCTTAAACGCAATACCCGCAACCGATACAACAGGTGGCTGATTGGTTTGACCTAAAATCAGTTCTGGTGGATTCGCTCCACCATCAATATTTACAAGTTGAATAGTATGTAAATCTGAATCAATCGGAACTGCTGGAATATCATCAATCTTATAAAACACGGTGTATGTAATGGGTTGATTTCCAGCTCCTGTATCTGTTTGCGAACATTCAATAATTTCACCAGCACCTTTTGTGTCATAAAGAGCGAGAACAATACCTTGATTTTCCGCATGAATATAATAGGTAAATTCATAAATACCATTTTCGTGAATTTTAATTCCTGTAATAAAATCGGTTGGATCTGACCAAGGAGATGAATTTAAACTTTCCGTAATAAAACTAAAAGCAGTTCCAAATTTAAACTTATCAAACACAGTAAGAGGATCATTAACTGCTTTAAAACTTACTTGGTTCCACTTTATTGAGGGTGGATTTGTTACAGGATCAAATATCGAAACAACCGTTTGATCATCATTATCGGTTGGGAACTGCGTACAAAGAAAGCCCCCCGCAGAAAGTCCCCCTGCAGGTCCCATTGAGCCCGTAGGTCCCGTTGGTCCTGTCGGTCCGGTCGGTCCTGTCGGTCCTGTCGGTCCTGTCGGGCCGGTCGGACCTGTTGGACCTGTTGGTCCTATTGGGCCGGTAAGCCCTATTGGTCCGGTTGGACCTGTTGGTCCGGTTGGACCTGTTGGACCTGTTGGTCCTATTGGGCCGGTAAGCCCTATTGGTCCGGTTGGACCTGTTGGTCCGGTTGGACCTGTTGGACC
>DAOWHK010000105.1 GCA_030641465.1 Parachlamydiales bacterium
AATTTTTCAGGTACTCTCAGGTATTCTTCGACTTGGGAAATTTTTTCGTTTGATTCCCCATCCTGTGATGCTTGGATTTATCAATGGACTTGCTATTGTCATTTTTATGGCGCAACTTCCCCAGTATAGGGGTATTTATGGCGCAAAACTTGGTTTCATGATTGGACTGACTTTGTTAACAATGTTTGTGATTTATGCGCTTCCAAAACTTACAAAGACTTTTCCGTCTGCTCTTGCTGGAATTTTAATTGTTTCAGGTTGCGTTTATCTTTTTTCTATAGACACTCCATCTATAAGCGATTTAGCATCGATTAAAGGGGGATTTCCGAAGTTGCATTTTCCAGCAGTTCCTCTAAATTTTGCAACGCTCAAAATTATTGCGCCCTATTCTTTGATTCTTGCAGCGGTTGGACTTATTGAGTCTCTCATGACTTTGCAACTTATTGACGAGATTACAGAAACAAGGGGACGAAGTAATAAAGAGAGTATTGCGCAAGGAATTGCAAATGTTGTGACAGGATTTTTTGGTGGAATGGGTGGCTGCGCGATGATTGGTCAAAGTATGATTAATGTTCAATCAGGTGGGCGCACTCGGTTATCGAGCTCAATTGCTGCAATATTTCTTTTGATTTTCATCGTTTTTGGCTCATCAATTATTGGGATGATCCCGATAGCAGCGCTTGTTGGCGTGATGTTTATGGTGTCAATTGGTACGTTTGAGTGGTCAAGTATTCGTGTTTTAAGAAAGATTTCGAAGTCTGATGCTTTTATTATCGTATTAGTGTCTGTGATTACAGTAATTTCTGACTTAGCCATTGCGGTAATGTCTGGGGTGATTGTTTCAGCGCTTGTTTTTGCTTGGAAAAAATCAAAACGCATTCACTTTCGATCAAGCGTTGATGATGCGGGCCTTAAAACTTATGTGATTCGTGGCCCCTTATTTTTTGGTTCAGCCAGGTCTTTTATCGAAATTTTTCATCCTAAAGAAGATCCAAAAGCATGTGCTATAGATTTTAAAGAATCTCGCGTGTGTGATCATTCAGCTCTTGAAGCAATAAATTCTGTTGTAAAAAAATATAGAGAGAATAATAAAAAAATCATCATTAAAAATCTTAGTCCTGATTGTAGGAGTTCCATAAAAAAGGCAGAGATAATTTTGGATTAATGCTAGACAAGCTTAGAGAATTCATGTAGATATAAAAAATATTTTAACATGAACTCAAACTCTTGTCTGGAAGTGCAAACATGAAAAAAAGTTTCAAAATTGCAATTATTTCAATTCTTGTTTTAGCAACATTTGCATTAGCTACACTTTTTGTAATGACTCATAATATCCCGGTCTTGCATCCAAAAGGTGCTATTGCCTTAAAAGAGCGCAACCTACTTGTTACAATTGTGATTGTAATGCTCATTGTTGTTATCCCTGTATTTATCTTTACGTTCTATTTTTCTTGGAAATATCGAGCGAGTAATGAAAAGGCTCGCCATGAGCCAGATTGGGAACATAATAGCATTGCTGAGTATTGCTGGTGGGGCGTGCCTTTTGTTATTATTGTAATTTTTGCAATCATTACATGGAAAACAAGTCATGAGCTAAATCCTTTTAAACCTCTTGAATCGACAAAAAAACCGGTTGAGATCCAAGTTGTAGCCTTAAATTGGAAATGGTTATTTATCTATCCTGAGCAGGGGATTGCTACAATTAATTATGTGCAGTTTCCTGAAAATACCCCTGTGAATTTTGAAATTACTGCAGATGCTCCTATGAACTCTTTTTGGATTCCAGCACTCGGTGGCCAAATTTATGCGATGCCAGCAATGCGTACAAAATTGCATTTGATTGCTGATAAAGTGGGGACTTTTCGAGGAGTTTCTTCAAATTTCAGTGGAAAAGGGTTTGCTGGAATGAAATTTAATGCTGTAGCCACGAGTGAGGATGATTTTATCGCTTGGGTCCAATCTGTAAAAAATTCTCCAAATCGTCTGACGATAGATGAATATCATCACTTAGTAGAGCCAAGTGAAAATAATCCTGTAACGTCTTATGTATTAGTAGAGCCTAATTTGTTTGATCAGATTTTAAAGAAATATGGACCGCCACCTATAAAAAACTAGGAAAGGAAATGTTTGGAAAATTAACTACAGAAGCTTTAAAGCACGATTGGATTGAGTACATGGCAGGCGTTTCTATGCTGCTTGGATTAATTGGAGTTGTAGCTCTTATTACATATTTAAAAAGATGGAAATGGCTGTGGACGGAGTGGATTACAACGGTTGATCATAAGAAAATTGGTGTGATGTATATTGTCGTTTCAGTTTTGATGCTCGTAAAAGGGCTAGTGGATGCAGAGATGCTTCGTGCACAGCAAGTGTTTTCCGTTGGCGACTCAATGGGGTATTTAGGTGCAGAGCATTTTCAGCAAATTTTTACAGCTCATGGCGTCACGATGATTTTCTTTGTGGGAATGGGGCTGATGTTTGGAATAATAAACCTTGTGCTTCCATTGCAAATTGGAGCAAGAGATGTTGCATTTCCGTTCTTAAACTCCCTTAGTTTTTGGCTCTTTACTTCTGGAGGACTCTATATTCTAATCTCACTAGTGGTTGGTGTATTTGCGGGTACTGGTTGGATATCTTATCCACCCCTTTCAGGGTTGAAGTACAGTCCAGGAGTCGGGGTTGATTATTGGCTTTGGAGTATTCAGATATCGGGAGCGGGAAGTTTACTATCGGGGATTAACTTTCTTGTCACGATATTTAAGATGCGCTGCCCTGGTATGAGTCTAATGAAAATGCCGGTATTTGTTTGG
>DAOWHK010000202.1 GCA_030641465.1 Parachlamydiales bacterium
AGTTCTAAGCGAAAAAAAAATCAAGACAATCATTAGTTCACATTTCCCTACTCTCAAACAGAAGAAACTACCTTCGTGGATTTACCCTATTGACTATGCTCCTCATGATTGGCTTTTTCGAAAAGTATCTGCGGTCGTTCATCACGGTGGAGTAGGCACCTTAGCAGCTGGCCTTTATGCTGGAAAACCAACCTTAATCATCCCTTTTCTTGTTGATCAGCCTCATTGGGGACAATTTATTGAAAAAGAGCGACTTGGCCCGAAGCCACTCTCTGCCTTTTCTTTCAATAAAAAAGCTTTTGAACAAAGACTGGATCAATTACTTACAACTCCAAAGTATCAAGAAAATGCTACAATTCTTAAAACAGCGCTATACGATGAAAAAGATGGGGTAAAACTCACCATTGATGCAATCTTAAATGAGATTTAATTTCTATCACAAAAAGATAGGCAGTTCCCTTCCAACACTGCTATACATGCTCATAAATTTCTCCAAATTTTATTATTTATTAAAAATCGATTCAAGGTCATGCTCATCCTCCCAAGCGCTCTTGCTGCTAATGCAGCAATCGAACCCTGTGGGTTCTCATCCTAAGTTTTAGTTATAAAAATCGGAAGAGGTAGGATTGACGGCGCTGCGCTTGCCCCTTCGGGGTCGCACTCATCCTTCGTGCGCTCTTGTTCCTTCGGAACAATCGAACCCTGTGGGTTCTCATCCTAAGTTTTAGTTATAAAAATCGGAAGAGGTAGGATTCGAACCCACGGTCCCCGTGAAGGGACTTCTGTTTTCAAGACAGACGCAATCGGCCACTCTGCCACTCTTCCGTAATTTCTTCTTGCTATAAGATGAATGTTAAATGTTATCTATTGCTCTAAAAAAAATCAATTAAATTGCGATAGAAATCTCATGTCGTTTTCGGTGAAAAGTCGTATGTCTTTAATTCCATGTCTTAGCATAAATAATCTTTCAATTCCACCGCCCCAGGCAAATCCTGAGTATACTTCGGGATCAAGGCCTCCTGCTTTTAATACGTTTGGGTGCACCATTCCTGCACCTGACACTTCGAGCCATCCTGTTTTTTTACAAACAGCGCATCCTTTTCCACCGCAGCATGTGCAACGAATGTCCACTTCCATTCCTGGCTCAACAAAGGGGAAATAACTTGGACGCACACGCATTTCAATTTTTTGATTAAAGACTTTTGTGAAAAATTCTTCTTTTGTTGCTAAAAGATCTGCAAAGGTTACATTTTTATCAATATAGAGAACATCCAATTGAAAAAAGAATACATGAGACCTTGCAGTAATCGTCTCATTGCGATAACACTTTCCAGGAGAAATAATGCGAATAGGAGGCTTTGCATTTTCTAGCATATGCTGCTGTATTGATGTAGTATGAGAACGCAAAAGGTACTCTTCAGACAGATAAAATGTGTCTTGCATATCCCTTGCTGGATGATCTGGAGGGTAATTCAATCCTCCATAATTATAGTATTCAGATTCAATTTCAGGACTATATTTAACAGAAAATCCCATGCCAATCAAAATATCAATTGTTTCATCAAGCATTTGAATAATCGGGTGCTTCCGACCAAAAAAAGAACGTCTCCCTGGAAGAGAGACGTCAACAGATTCACCTTCTATACGGCCAGCCAACTCTTGCTGAGTTAAAGACTCTAATTTTTCTGAAAGTTTTTGCGATACTTCTTCTTTTAGATCATTAATGACCTTGCCAATTGCAGGTCGATCTTCAGGTTTTGCATCACGTAAACCGTTCATTAAAGCTTGAATTGGACTTTTTCTTCCAAGATATACAATCTTTAACTGCTCAACTTCTTTTACGCTTTTCGCATTAACGATATCGTTTTCAAATTTTTTTTGCAGATCGTATATCTTATCTTTCACAAGGTTTCCTACGGAAGAATTTATTAAGCTGCAAGTGCTGTTTTTGCAGTATTTGCAATTTCCGCAAAACTTTTTGGATCTCTTATAGCTAAGTCTGCAAGCATTTTGCGATCTATTTCGCATCCTGTCTTAGTAAGACCGTGAATAAGTTTGCTATAGGATATGCCATTCATTTTAGCTGCAACACCAATTCTAATAATCCAAATGCTACGAAAATCTCTTTTCTTCTTTTTACGATGCATATAGTTGAAAGCAAGGGCTTTCATAACAGCATCTTTTGTCAGTCTAATGTGATTTTTACGATCTCCAACAAATCCTTTGGCTCTTTTCAGAATGCGTTTTCTACGCTTTCTTGATGCCACTGCACATGTGACTCTTACCATTCTACTTTCTCCTACTTAAAATATTTACGCTGCGCCCATTAAACGTTTATAGAGCTTTGCAAATCCATCCGCAGTAACTGCAGGATTTTTAAGCTGTCTCTTTTTTTTGGAAGATTTTTTTGTCAAAATATGACGCTTCCCTTGTTTATTACGCATTAATTTGCCAGTTCCGCTTACTTTAAAGCGGGCTTTTATGGCTTTTTTAGTTTTCATTTTCGGCACGGTATTACTCCCTTTATTTCTTTTTCCCGATTGGCGCGAGCACCATGGACAGATTCCTACCAAGAAGTTTTGGCAAACTTTCCGGCGCAGCATCTTCTTGAAGCTCTTCCATAAAACGCACCGCTAATTTTTTACCAACTTCAGTATGAGCCATCTCGCGACCCCTAAAAGTGCACGTAACCTTTACTTTATTCCCTTTCTGAATAAAATCCCTAGCTCGTCTTAGCTTAACCTGCAGGTCATGCTCATCAATATTTGGCTTAAGTTTAATTTCTTTAAGCTTTGCTTGATGCTGTAATTTTTTGCTATCTCTCTCTTTTTTCGTAAGCTGATAACGATATTTCCCATAATCTATAATCTTACAAACAGGCGTCTCAGCTTTCGGAGAAATCTCTACTAAATCAAGATCGTCCTCTTTTGCTTGATCCAAAGCCTCTAAAATTGTCACGACTCCAACTTGTTTACCGTCTTTGTCAATCAATCGCACTTTTGGCGCTCGAATTTCTCTATTGATTCTCAAATTTCCACTTCCTGATTAATCATAAACCTCTACAAGTTACATGAAAATAGATTTTTCGCGATATATCTTTCATCTTTTACTCAAAATTTCTATTGGCAATATCCCTTGATTCGATTCAATCAAAAGCCCAATAAGTCTTTCCAAAGTCTTAAATGCGGACATTTCAATACATCCATGACTTAGCTTAACCTCAAACACGGGCCAATATCGACCATAAAGATCGCTCCCTTCTATTGAAATTAATGACGGCATTAAGTCACTTGACTCTATAACATCAATGTTAAGCGTTCTTGCTGCATCTTCAAAAACTTTCTTCCCAATTTTTTCGGCGCAACTTGAAACTACAAAACGACACTTAAGACCTAAAATCTTAAAGATTTCTTCAATGAATTGCAAGGAAGAAATAATAGATTTTTGCATATTATCCCTGCTGCAAAAAATATAAGCTCTATTTACGAGAGCTCTTTCTGTTTTAATGAGATCGCAGGCTTCTTCCCGGTCTTGCCAAGTATTTATTACAAATCGATCGATTTTAGTATTCTCGTGAAACCTGGCTGGGTCTCCTTGAAAACTCACCCACTCAAAACCTTGTTCCTGGTATTTTTTCCTAAGAAATTGCAAAAGATTGTGATAAAGCGCCTCCCCTTTTGGAAGCCAATTAATAGACTCCTGATCGCATTGAAAAAAACCCAGTCTTTGTCCCAAAGACATATGTTCAAGATGATGGTTTTTTTTGTGGAATATAAGAAATTTCTTTAATTCTTTCTCGCTTGCAAAGGCTGTTCCTTTTATCCTTATAAAGTCGCTTTGATTTTGAATTTCTTGAAGCTTAAAGGCTACGCATAAATTTTCCTCAAATGGCTCCTCACAATAATCTACCATTTCCCCCATCTGAAAAATTTGAATTAAGGCATTTGAGGATTCTTTAACATCCTTCGCTCTGTGAAAATGTTTATGATGCTTTAAAAAGCCTACCCCAACGCTCGTGACCATTTCCATTTTTTTGATGGGTAAATCCTGTCTAACAAGGGCATGCATTCGCTCTTCTAAATGAGGAATCATTTCTTTTGAAATAGGGTCTTTTAGGAAAAAATCATAATAAAAACCAAGACCTGTAGACTTGCCGCCAAGAAGCTGTGCCCCTTTACATAAGTCAAGCACTGCGGCAGCAAGTAATCTCGAGGTTGTTGTCCTCAATTTTTGAAGTGAATCTAAAGACATATTGCGCTTTATTATTTGGGATATAGCTGACTCGAACAGCTGACCTCCACCATGTCAAGGTGGCGCTCTAACCAACTGAGCTAATACCCCATGGTTAATAGAGGATAGCATACATGATGTTACCATTAATAAAAAAGTATAAATTTTATTTTACCCCTCTTATAGACAAACAGAACCAATTCATTTAACTAGAATAATACAAACATCTTTAACATAGAATTTAAATAACAAATCCGTTAAAATGCAATTAGGGGATTACTAACTTTAAATACAAAAGGTGGTTTTATGACTCAATTAGATTTATCTTCCGTTTTTGAAATCAGCCGGATTATTGACAAAACACGAGAAAAATTATCCTCTGAATATGCCGATACAGACGCTATCTTTCAAGGTCTTTC
>DAOWHK010000101.1 GCA_030641465.1 Parachlamydiales bacterium
CAATTTTTCCATTTACCTCAATCCATTCATGAGACTCTGTATACTTCATTGTTTTTCTCCAAAATTCACCGTGCCCCATGACGCTGGGTGCTTTTCCAATGCAAAAAATCTAGATGACACTGCAAAATGTTGCCCCTCATATTCCGGGCGATTGATCCGATAATTAAAACCTATTTTCCCAAAACTTCCCCTGTCAAACCCAAAAAGAGCATCTGAGGCTATTTTTATATCCATCGAGTAAGACGCTTTAGAAAATGAAACATCACTTGTTAAAAATTTTGGATCACATTCAGGGTGCGTATCCTCTCCTCGAAAGCTTGTCACCTCTTTTGCTGTGATCCCTTCTACCTCTTTCGGCAAAAAAACAAAATGATGACAAAACCTTGTTACAACTTTAGAAGATTTTAAATCGCGCGTATCAATAAAAAGCTCAACGCTATCTCCTGTTTCCACCTTTGGGAAAAAAGCCTCTTCAAAAGGCTTTTTTATAGAAAAATGAAACATCAGCCTTTCCTCATTCCATCCAAAAGCCACTTTTGCAAAACTCTCTTCATTTAAATACGCACTAGTATCTGGCAAGAGAAAGGGTTTTTTCAGCCACTTTTTGGGAGCCGCATCAACGCAGGGCACTGTGCAATCAAGAAAAAAAAAGCTTAGCGGAGAAAGCGGACTAATATCTTTAATCTTCATTATCAATATCTGCTCGAAAATGAATGGCCTTTTTTTCGTTTAATATCTGAATGAATTCACTACAAAACTCTAATTTAGCTTCTTTCGATAAGATTTTCTGCCCAGCTTTGACTTCTTTTTCAAGAAGCTTTTCATCATTGCCATGACTTAACACTTGAAAAAACGTGAGTGCACCATTTTTTGCAGGACTCAAATCAGACCATGTATTTGGCTCCAAGGAAAAAATAGATTCATCAACATAGGGGCTACTATCTTTTGTCCGATAGGTGATCTCAGTTTTTTCAAGTTTCCATTGATTTGCAAGAGAGTCCAGAACTGGTAATTCTTTATTTTCCACAAGTGCAAGTCTTGAATTTTTCATAAAGTAATAAAAAAAGTATTTTGTATAAAACGTTAAATCTTCTTTAAGAGAGCCTTTTTCGAGTGCATTTCCTTCCATTGTATAGGAATTTTCAATCTGTTTCATGAGATCTGCATAGTAATATTTACCCGCAAAATCCTGCACTTCATGAAACGATTTATATAAACCACTTTCGTCTAAGAAAACCCCTGGATCCATTTTTCTAAGGTTTGAATAAGCATCTTTTAACGTACCCTCAAGTAAAGGCTCGATCACACCTATTTCTTCAGATTCTGCAAATGTAAAGATTCTTTTTTCCTGATCTCTATTTACAAGATGGATGCGATAATAAGTCTTTCCATCAAAGGTAGTAGACTCCAAAGCTTTTTTTGCGCGCATCTCCTCTAAACCCCTTAAGGATCCTTCCTGATATGCGCAAGTATCTAATAGGTCATAGAATTTTTCCACGTCCTCAATCTCTTCTAACGGGATTTTTTGGCTGTATTTTGAAAGATTAATCTTAAGTTGCTTAAGTGGCGCTTCTTTTAAATGGTCAGAAATCCACTCAGGATTTGCATCAACAATCAGCTCTCTTGAAAATTGATCAACTTGCAATCTTAGCTCTTCATTTAGAGAGGCTAGTGCAGAATCTCTTGCAGCTTCACTCTTTGCCTCTTTTCTGCGCAGCTCGGGAAATGCTTTTTCTAAAAGGGCATAATTTTCTGCATTTCGTTGAAAATCCCAGGTTTCTTTCAAACTAACACTTAGTGCAATTTCTTCTTTCTTAACTAAAGCGTATTCCATTTCGTAAGATTTACCAACGAGCATTGGAAAGGAGCTCTCGACATCCTTAACAGTGCAAAACTTTTCTGGTAAATAACTATTTTTTTGCGAAGCTGACTCTTCACTAACCGCATCTAAATAACACTTAAATTTCAAAAGATCATGAAAACTTGTAAACTGCAAACTCTTTGGGAGCTGATATAGATCTAAGTCTGCGATTCTACTCGTAAACTCTGCTCTTTGCTTATAACTTAAGGGATCAAGAAATACAGAACGTCCCTTATCATCCATAAGCCTTCTAAATAGCATCACTTTCTTCCAAACATTTACTGCCTCTTTTTCGCTAAGACCTAAATAGTTAAGCTGCCTTGTAAAAAACTCAGAAAGTTCACTATCTGTAATAGTTTCCCCTTCTTTTTTTTGTGCTTTTAGAGACTCATACCCATTATAAATCAGCTGAGATTTTGCCTCGCCATCCGTTACAATATAGCCCTGATTTTTTGCATAAATAGCGCCATTATGTATTACCTGTGACACAAGATCTAAAAATCTAGGACCAAACCAGTCAGATAAAGAGTGACAGTGAAATAATCCTAAGTCACCTTGAGATAAATAGGGGTCTTTTGGAAGGTTTGGAATTTGATTTTGCTGGTACATTAAAAACTGCCGCATCAAATGCGTTGGAAAATCTGCTTGATCTAAGTAAAGCTCAATAAGTTTCCCGATCGCTTGAGAAGAAAACTCCCCTTTCTCTTCCATAAATGCATGAAAATTTTTCGTTAATGAGGGAGCAACTTGGTTCCATAAATTTTCAGCGCAAATAAAGGGCACCTGATTATGAACATAAGGTTTAAAAGTTTTAAATTTCTCAACCCGTGGCAGAAAATCCTGTTTTAAATCTTCAAAATAAGCATCAACTAAAAGGGCTGCAATGCCTGAATGAAAAAAATCTTGCCGCAATACACCATCGTTAAAAAAATTAGGAATAACAGACCTTTTCTCACTAGAATCAAAAGCATCCGTACATAAGAATCTCGTCATCTTATCTATTTCGCTCTTAAGCATTTTCGAGCCATCCAAGGCTTGTCCCATTTCGAAGTCCACAGTCTTCTTTTTAGGAGAAAACGCACGTGACGTTCCAAAAAATACGAAGGAGATACCAACAAAAATGA
Source organism: Parachlamydiales bacterium (assembly GCA_030641465.1). Classification (GTDB taxonomy): domain Bacteria; phylum Chlamydiota; class Chlamydiia; order Chlamydiales; family Simkaniaceae; genus DAOWHK01. Next base: position 2,986 of record DAOWHK010000101.1, read on the forward strand.
ATACAAAAACTAAAAAGAAGCGTTGATATTTTCTTAAAAATCCGAGCATAAACCTAATCCTTTCCTTAAGTAGAGCTCCTTAGAGTAACAAACAAATCTCTTTTTTGCAGCCTAAAAAGCATATCTTTTTATAACGATAAAATTTATAAAAAAAATTTTAAAGCAAATACTGGAAAAGGTGGAGTTATGACAACAGAAACGCGTCACCAAAAATGGATGCTCATCTGGATCAGTGCAACAGCTGCACTCGGAGGATTTCTATTTGGCTACGATACAGGAGTGATCTCTAGTGCTATCTTATTTTTAAAAACGCAATTTCACATGACAACACTTCAAGTAGAGCTTGTAATTAGTATTGTCTCCTTTGGTGCAATATTTGGAGCACTAGCAGCCGGCCCCCTTTCTGATAAATTTGGAAGAAAAAAACTTATCCTTGTCGATGGAATCATCTTCGTTATTAGCGCGATTGGACTGGCTTTTGCACCTACTGTGAATATTTTAATCTTTGGTCGATTTATCGTAGGTATTGCAATAGGCATTGCAGCAATGATCGCTCCACTCTATATCGCAGAACTTGCGCCGCGAGACAAAAGAGGTGCTCTTGTCACCATTAACCAACTAGCAATTACCGTCGGCATTCTTTTTGCCTACTTTGTTGGTCTTATTTTTTCTGATACAAAAAACTGGCATATGATGTTCGCCCTAGCCTGCATTCCAGCTGGACTCCAATTCATTATCATGTCCTTTTTCCCAGAAAGCCCGAGATGGCTACTCATTAATAATCAAAAAGAAAAAGCGTTAGCCATTTTAGAAAGATTTCGCGGAAGCCGAGAAGATGCAAGGCTTGAACTTGAACATATCGAGAAAAGCGCCAACAAATCCTCCGCAAAGGGGCGAGAAGTTTTTAGTAAACGCGTGAGACCGGCACTCCTTGCCGGAATAGGACTTACTCTTATCCAGCAGTTCACCGGAATTAACACGATTATCTACTATGCGCCAACCATCTTTCAATTTGCAGGCTTTAGCTCAGATTTTACAGCAATCCTTGCAACCTTAATTGTCGGCATCACAAACGTTGCAATGACATTTGTCGCCATATACCTCTTAGATATTGTCGGAAGAAAACCTCTTCTTATCGTAGGTCTTAGCGGAATGATTGCCAGCCTACTTCTTCTTGGATTTGGATTCCTGTTTATGGAACATGCATCATCTTGGATGGGATGGATTGCACTCATTAGTCTTGTTCTCTACGTGGCATTTTTCGCTTTTAGCCTTGGGCCCATCGCATGGCTTATTAACTCAGAAATTTACCCATTAAAAGTGCGCGGGCGCGCAATGGGAATTGCGACATGCGCCAACTGGACTTCTAATTTTATCGTGACAGTGACTTTTTTAAACCTGATCCATTTCTTTGGAAAAACCGGCACCTTCTGGCTCTATGCTGGAGTTGGAATTCTCGGACTTTGGTTTATCATCAAAAAAGTTCCGGAAACAAAAAACAAAAGCCTCGAAGAAATCGAAGAGTATTGGGCTTAATCAAGCGCTCTTTGAATATGATACGCATTTTCAATACCGCGAAATTCCCCTGAAGAAGCA
>DAOWHK010000032.1 GCA_030641465.1 Parachlamydiales bacterium
ATCTAATTCCTTTGCCTTTATATGGCTCAGGTGGCCTCAAAGATCTAACATTCGCTGCAAATTGACCTACCTGCTGCTTATCTATTCCAGAAATAGTCACATTAGTACTTTTTTCAATTTTAATCGTTAACCCTGCAGGAATTTTTAGTTGCGAAGGATGCGAAAAACCCAGCTGAAGATCCATAGAATCTCCGTTTACTGCAGCCCTGTAACCAACACCAATGAGCTTTAGATTCTTCACGAATCCTATTGAAACTCCAATAATTATATTATTAATTAAGGAGCGGTATAACCCATACATAGGTTTTTCTAAAGCAGGTGAAGGAACAAATTTCACAGTTAGTAGAACTTCTTCTATAGCAACTGTTATTCCTTCTGGAAGGAGCACTTCAAGAGTTCCCTTCGGTCCTTTTGCAACTATTTTTTCTTTAGTTACTGTTAATTCTACTCCCTTTGGAATCAGAATAGGGGTTTGACCCAGGCGTGACATGATTTTCCTCTACAATTTGTAATTATTACCATACAAGGCAGAGCAACTCTCCACCCACTTTTTCTTTGCGTGCAACGTCTCCAGAAATTACACCTTTTGGCGTAGAAATAATCGCAGTACCAAGTCCACTTAATACACGTGGAATATCACTATAACTGACATAACGACGAAGTCCTGGTTTAGACATCCTCTTCAATCCAGAAATCACAGAATCTCTAGTATTTCTTTTATATCTGATAAACACACGAATCTTTCTTTTTTCTTCATTAACAAGAAAATTTTCGATATATCCTTTATCTCTCAAAACTTTGACGATATTGATGTTCATTTTGCTGTAATTCAAATCAACAAATCGTAACTTTGCATCTTTTCCATTGCGTATTCTAGTAAGCAAATCAGCAATCGGATCACTTAACGTCATCTAGGTATTCTCCTGTTTATGCTTAAAGGGTAGGCCAAGTTGCTTTAGCAGTGCAAAGCACTCTTCATCAGTGTTGGCTGTAGTGACAAATGTCACATTCATTCCTTGATCTCTTTTGACTTCATCTAGATTAATTTCTGGAAACATTTGCTGGTCGGTCAATCCTAGTGAGTAATTACCTCTACCATCACCTTTCAAATTAAATCCTCTAAAATCTCGAATGCGTGGGCTTACAATATTTGAAAAACGATCGAAAAAGTCATACATTCTTTTGTTTCGAAGAGTGACCTTTAGTCCAATTGACTGACCCTCTCGAAGCTTAAAATTAGCGACAGATTTCTTAGCATTTCTTACAAGTGGTTTTTGACCAGATATAAGAGTAAGCTCTTTTATGCAAACTTGTAATATTCCTTTATCATTTATAGCTTCTCCCACACCCATATTAATTACAATCTTAACAAGCTCAGGTATTTTCATTACATTATTAAATGAAAATTGCTTGAATAATTCCTGCTTAATCTCGCTGTGATAACGTTTCTTTAATCTAGACATCTTGATTATTTCCTAGCTTTCCTTATATTTCGATAATGCACTTCTTTTCCTAGATCAAGATAGTACAACTCTTTACTTCCATCTAATTCATGTTTCAATTTCACACGAATTTTTTTCCCAGCTTGATCACATAAGGATACATTTGAGATGTGAATTGGTACTTCAATTTCAATAATTTCGGAAGGTGCGTTTTGTTCTCTTCTTTTTTGATGTTTTTTTCTAATATTAACACCTTGAATCAGAATGCGATTTCCTTTCACTGAAAGGACATCTCCTACCTTTCCCTTATCGTTTCCGGCAGTTACAAGAACTTTACTACCTTTTATAATCCACTTTTTCATTAAACAGTTCCTTTTAAATAACTTCTGGAGCAAGAGAGCTAATTTTAATAAAGCCTTTATCCTTTACTTCTCTTGCAACGGGACCAAATATCCTTGTTCCACGTGGATTTTGCTTATCGTCAATAATTACACAACTATTGTCGTAAAATCTAAGATGAGAACCATCACTACGTCTGATATAACTTTTTGTTCGCACAATAACAGCCTTAATGACTTCACCCTTTTTAACAACTGACTTTGGATCTGCTTCTTTTACAGAGCAAACTATAACATCGCCTACATGAGCATAACGTCTTCTCGTTCCTTTAAGAACTCTAAAACATTTTACTCGCTTTGCTCCGCTATTGTCAGCGACTTCTAATTCTGTTTCTTCTTGAATCATTTTTTCTCTCGCAAGTATTTTATATCGATTATGAAGCCATAACCTCTTTTACAATCCAACGCTTCAATTTAGATATCGGTCTAGTTTCTTCAATCAGCACTTTTTGACCGACTTGTATATCATGTGTCTCATTATGTGCATAGTATTTCTTAGACTGTTTAATAATCTTTCTATACTGTGGATGCTTAATTGTTCTTTCAACAGAAACAGTTACGGTCTTTTGCATTTTATTTGAAACAACAACACCTTCTTTTACTTTTTTATTCATACTACTTACTGTTAGCTCCTTGAAGTTGTTTGTGTCTTAGCGCAGTCAAGACTCTTGCTCTATCTTTTCTTTTTTCAATAAGAAGATGGGGCTTTTCCAATTTTCTGAGCACTTTCAGCTGATTTGTAAGATCAAAGAGTTCTCTTGAGAGAGTTTCTGCTTGAACATTTAGTTCTTCAACTGATTGATTTAATATTTCTTCAAATTTCAACATCTTTCCTTACTCTTAATTAAGCTCTTTCAACTCTTGATACAAAACGGGTTCTTAACGGTAGTTTTGCAGCAGCTTTTAATAACGCAGCTTTAGCATCATCAATCGATACATTGCCAACTTCAAACAAAATTCTGCCAGGTCTTACTGGAGCAACCCAATGATCTGTAGCTCCTTTTCCTTTACCCATTCTAGTTTCAGCAGGTTTTTTTGTTATCGGCTTGTCTGGAAAAATTCTAATCCAAACCTTTCCTTTTCTACTAAAGTAGCGACTTATGGAAACTCTACAAGCCTCTATTTGCTTATTAGTAATTTTACCTCTTTGAAGTACTTGCATTCCAAAATCGCCAAATTCAACGAATTGACCACTATTAGCAAGCCCTGTAAGCTTTCCTTTCTGCTGCTTCCGATATTTCGTGCGTGATGGTATTTGTGCCATATTTCTATTCTCCTATACTCCTTAAGAGTCTTCCCCTCGATTAATCCAAACTTTTACTCCAATTGAGCCATATGTAGTTTCTGCACGAGCAGTTGCATAATCAATGGCGGCTCTTAAAGTATGCAGAGGAATCCGTCCTTCTTTGTACCATTCAGTTCGAGCAATTTCTGCACCACCAACGCGTCCAGAAATTTGCACTTTTATTCCAAGAGCTCCTGCATCCATAGTTGACAGTATTGCCTTTTTCAAGACTCTACGGAAGGCAACCCTTCTCTCTATCTGCTTAGATATTGCTTCAGCTACAAGTTGCGCGTCTAAGTCAGGTCTTTTGATTTCTACAACTTCAATCCAAATTTCCTTTCCAGTAAACTTATTTAGTTCCTGTTTAAGGATATCAATTTCAGCTCCACGTTTGCCAATAACAAGACCCGGTCTTGCAGTATGAAGAGTGACTTCGATTTTTTCACTCATGCGTTTAATTTCTATCTTTGATGTGCCAACACAACAGGGCTTTTTTAATAGAAATTTTCGTATTCTTATGTCTTCATTTAGCAAAGTTCCAAATTCTTTCTTGTTTGCAAACCATTTTGATTTCCAAGCTTTGTTTAAGACTAGTCTAAATCCAATTGGCGATGTTTTTTGTCCCATTATATTCCTTTCTTTTAAGTCCCAACAGTTATTGAAAAATGGCTTGTCCTTTTCAAGATAGGTGCTCTACCGCCCCGACACTTTGACTTTGCTCTTTTCATTGTTGGACCATCATCAACTCTTATTTCAGAGATTACTAGATCTCTACGCTGAACATTAAGCAATGTTTCTGCATTTGCTACAGCGCTATCTAAAGTTTTCTTAAGGAGTCTTCCTCCTTTTAATTTACAAAACATAAGTTGAATATATGCATCTTCAACCTTCAATCCGCGAATAAGATCAGCGGCAAGTCTTGCTTTACTAGGACTAATTCTTACGAATTTCGTTTTTGCATGCGCTCGATTACTCATATTTCGTATCCTTATTTTTTAACCGGGTGTCCTTTAAATAGTCTAGTTGGTGAAAATTCACCCAATTTATGCCCAACCATGTTTTCAGAAACAAAGACTGTGATAAACTTTCGACCATTGTGAACATCAATTGTATGTCCAATCATATCAGGAGTAATCATTGATCTTCTTGACCAAGTTTTAATTGCAATTTTTGTTCCATTGATATTTTGCTTCATCACTTTTTCATATAAATGGTGATCTACAAACGGACCTTTTCTTAATGACCTACCCATACTGCCTCTTATTTTTTCCTACGATCTTTAACGATCCATTTATTAGTCTTTTTCTTTGAGCGAGTTCGATAACCTTTTGTTTGCATACCCCATGGTGTTTGCGGAGTATATCCATTATGTCTCCCCTCTCCACCACCATGTGGGTGATCAACTGGGTTCATCGCTGTTCCTCTTACAGTTGGCCTAATACCTTTCCAGCGATTTCGGCCAGCTTTTCCTTCTACTCGAAGAGCTCTTTCTGCATTTGATACTCGACCAAAAGTAGCGCGGCAACTTTCGTTAATTAATCTAACTTCACCAGACGGCATTTTTAAGGTAGCATAACCATTACTTCTCGCTTGCAACTGCGCTGATAAACCAGCTGATCTAACAAGCTTTGCACCTCTGCCAGGATAGAGCTCAACATTATGAATAACAGATCCAAGTGGCATATTTTTTAATGCCATTGCACATCCTACTTTGAATAATGCACCTTCACCTGAAAATATTTTATCCCCTACTGTAATCCCTTCTGGAGCTATGATATACCTCTTTTCTCCATCCAGATAATTAATGAGTGCAATATGAGCTGTTCGGTTTGGATCATACTCAACGGAAGCAACCCTTCCTTCTATACCATCTTTATTTCGTTTAAAGTCTATAATACGATAGGCTCTTTTATGTCCTCCACCTAAGTGGCGACAAGTAATTCTTCCATGATGGTTACGACCACTTGTTCGTTTCTTCGAAGAGAGCAGATTTTTTGTAGGCTTTACCGTTGCTCTCGTTTTTCCTACTCTAGTCAACTCATGATTACTCGGAAGAACAAGCTTGCGCAAACTCGGTGTGATTGGTCGAAATTTCTTTACCATTTTAACATCGCTCCTTATACCAATTATACTTCATCGTCAATCATATCACCGGCTTCAAATGTGATAATTGCTTTCTTAAATCCTGGGCGGAAACCGAGTCTACCCCTCACCCTTCTTTTTTTTTGTTTCATCGTGATGGTATTCACAGACTTAACTTTAACTTTCTTTTCAGAATATATTTCTTCAATAGCCTTAGCAATTTGATGTTTTGTCGCTTTTTTATCAACTACAAAAACATATTTAGGTAGGCTACACTTAGAAACGCATCGATTGCTAGTATTATTATGCAATTGTTCTAACATTCTAGTTTTTTCAGTAACTCTACGGGATTTGACAATTTTAAAAATATTTTGATTTGTCATTATTTACTCGCTCTCCCTAATACTTCTTTTAGTTCTTCAACAGCTGTATCGACAATTACTATGCCTTGAGCCTTAATCACGTCATAACCACTAATACTCAAAGCAGGCATAAACCCTACTCCGGGAATGTTTCTTGTGCTTTTCACAAAACATTCACATTCTTTGCGGGACTTATCACTTACATCTTCTCGATTTGATTTTCCTAAAAACAGAATTTTTTTTCCTTCTAGTCCGACAGCTTTAAGAAATTGAGAAACGCGCTTTGTTTTAGGCTCTTTCATTTCTGAAAGATCAAGGACATACACTAGATGATTGGAAATTTTTTCTGAAACAAGGAAATTTACCGCTCCCTGCTTTTCTCTTTGGTTAATTTTTACATGTTGATTAAATTTTGGTTTAGGCCCAAAAACTATACCGCCACCTTTGAACTGGGGCGCCGCTAACGTTCCTTGTCTAGCACGTCCTGTTCCTTTTTGCGGATGAGGTTTTTTCCCCTAGCATTTCACCTCGGACCGCCCCTTCGTATTCGGACTCCACTGACGTCCATTATTGCGAATAGCAACAAGATAGTCTTTAATCATTTGAGAGTTTGCTTTTTGTTGCATCAGAGACTCATCTATATCAACAGAGCCAATTTCTTTACCGTCCAGATCGTATTTTTTTAAATTAGCCACTTCAGTTCCTCTCAAGCCTATTTTTGTACGGGTTTCTTTACAGATTCTCGAATGATAACCAGGCAATTAGTTCCGCCTGGAATCGAACCTTTAACAAGAATTACTTGCTTTTCTTTATCAACTAGCATTACCGGAAGATTTTCTACTGTTTTTCGTTTTGACCCCATTTGACCTGGCATTTTCACACCTGGTAAACAACGTCCCGGAGTAGATCTCATCCCGGTAGATCCTCCATGCCTGTGAAATCCAGAACCGTGAGCCGCAGGCCCTCCTTTGAACCCGTGACGCTTAATTACCCCTTGAAACCCCTTTCCTTTAGAAATTCCACAAACGTCAACAAGCACACCAGCCTCAAACTGCTCTACCCCGATTTCCTGACCTAGTTCATGCTGATCTGCTGAACGTGATTCAAGCAAATGTCTCCGTGGTTCTATTTGCGCTTTTGCAAAATGTCCTTGGAGCGGTTTTTTTACATTTTTCTTTTTAATTGATTTGTCAAACCCAAGTTGAACAGCTTGGTAACCATCCTTTTCATCCGTTTTAATTTGAACAACAATATTAGGCTCGACTGAGATAACTGTGCATGGAGTTACAACACCCTTTTCATCAAAGATGCAAGTCATCCCCTTTTTCTTACCCATTAACTTTCGAGACATACCTAGTTTCCTTTTCAATTCATGCACTCAACTTTAGCGTGCGGCGTATATAATACGATTCCTGTTTCTTGGCTTTACTGCTCACACTTACATGCATAACATGTAATTTAAATAGCCATCATTTACGACTTAAGCAGAAAGGCTATCAAATCACAGCTTTTCCTACAAACAAAATTTAATATTGCGCTTAAGAGATCTCACTTAGAAATCCTCCCCTAACTCTTTAGCCCACTTTTTTCCAATCACCGCGCTTTTGCAACTCGCTTATATTCAGGCATTTGCTGAACCACAATCTTTGCAAGCTTAATCACAAATCTTCGATCAAATTTTTAAAAATCGAGCTTCCAAACATTCTTCTTAAAAGCTTGATAAATCTGACCAAAAGCATCAATTTATTAATTGACCTTCAGCAACAGAACCTCTTTCTTCCCCACCAAGCTGCTTAATTTCTTCTGAGGCCATCCTTTGATTAATCAAAGATATTGCAAACAAGCTTAGCAACAAGCAACAAACAAAGATTACTACAACCCATTCCTTATGGAACAAGCGCTCATCATCATCTTCCGACCACACCAATCTTTTCCCCAAATACAGACTATGCACAAAGCAAATCAACCTTTAGAGCTGCTTGCCAAAGGCTTAAATTGTTTTATGCACAAAAGGCGTAACCCACCTTGCTATTACTGCTATTATCCACCCAAAGGATTGTTTTGCTCAGATTGTATTGTATTAACTTCTGCCTGAATCATAAAACCATTGGTCGTACAGAGTAAACTTATCGAGGATAATGTCAACATCATGATAGGAGAAACAGACAATACAGCACACTCGGCCAATTGACCCAGCAGACTTAATGCTACAATTGACACATTCCTGACTGCACTGTAAAAGGTTTTTGTGTCTTTTAGACTATTGATCCTTTCTTGAGTTCCTGTTTCTGCAATTGCTCTAGACCTCGCCGAATACAGCTTAATCCCATCATCAATTGCATTATTTCCCATAGAGTAGATGGTCGACACGCTCTTTACCGCAGAAAAGGAGGACGTCGCAGCTCCGAGGGGAAGAACATCTGCCTTTCCAAGCCAAAGAGCGCTTTTACAAACAGACCCTATTAAAGAACTAGTTGCTCGCGAAACGTCTCTTACCCCACCCGAAGAGACTATTGAAGAAAAATCAACCATTTCCTTTGGCAGCGTTGCTAAATCGAACGCACCATCACAAAGCTTAAGTCCTTTTGTCAGATTTCCTAAATCAACAATCTCGTGATCAATTAGCTCAATCTCAGCATATTTTCCGATCTCGCCAAGCCAAAGGGCTAAATCTTTTACGCAGCGATTTACATACTTCGTCTTTTCATCACTAAAATCTGCTAAATAATCTAGAACCCCTATTTCTCTTGGTGCTACTGCTACTGCCATACGAATTCTCCTATCTAGCTGGTTGAACGATATAATTAATATGATCTCGAATATCTGCGCTTCTACTAAACTCATATGTTCCAGAGATTAACGCTATAGATGCGAGTGATAATATAAGCTGTGACGGAAGAACTAATTCAGTCCAGATATAGGAAGCAGTAAGCAACGCGCATATTGCAAGTTTTGTCACCCTCTTGATAACCTTCCACATATTTCTTGATATAATGGACGCAGCACAATCATTTGTAACTTGCTCTCTTAAGCCAACACCGACATCTTTAGCTTCTTTTTTATTTAAAGTTGGCGGGGCTAAAAGCGTCTGTACATCATCATATGATTGACTTGCAAACATTAGCGTTGCAAAGCCTGTACATGTCGCATCAATCTCAGGCATTGAACCAGAAAAATCGTACGCCTTTATTGCGTGCACTAAATCTAACACTTCACAAGAACAAGCTATAGTCCCGGCAAGTTTTGTAAGTCCGGGCCTAATTCCAGTAATCTCACCGGCACTCACCTCTCTCCCATGCCACCAGTCGCTGAAGTTATTTACAGTGTCTCTTGCACAAATAAATGTATTTGTCACAGAAAATCCTTTTGCAGCAAGAGATGCGCCGGCATTCAAATTTCCAATACCGGAAGACTCAGATGAGTCCTGAGCCAGCTTCAGCCATGAAGTAACATTTTTAATCCCCTTCCAAAAACTTTCCGTCTCTTGAGAACCATAATTTGCAAATCGCTCAAAACTTGATGTTTGAAATTCTACCGGTGTTGCCATCTGCTCTCCCCAAAATTTATTTCTTAAAAAGAAGGAATATAAGCAAACATGAAATAAATGTAAATTGTATTTAAAGAAATATCAAAGATTTTTTTGAAATTTAGGCTGGGAAAATCCCCTTACGAAAAGCTCTGCTGTCATCCGCTTTTTCCCTTCCGGTTGAACCTCAAGCAGCTGAAGCGCTGACTTTCCACATGCCACCACAAAATTCCCTTGATGATAAGACAGTATTTTACCGGGAGGCTCCTGCACTTCGAAGTCTAAAATTTTTGTTTGATAAACCTTGAGGCGTTTTACAACACCTTTAAATTCCATTAGCGCATAAGCACCAGGTTTTGAAGATAAGGCGCGAATCTGATCATGAATCTCTTTGGCTGTCCGACTCCAATTGATAAGACAGTCTATGGAGGTAATTTTTTTAGCAAAGGTTGCGTCTTCATGTTTTTGAGGAATTTTTGTAATTGTTTGATCCTCATACTGCTTGAGAATTTTTACGACCAAGTCTGATGCAGCAGACTTAAGCTCCTCTTCTAAGGCATCAAAATTCATGTTAGGTAAAATGGGTACAATTTTTTGCCCTAAAATGTCTCCTGCATCCATTTTTGACACCATTTCAATAATAGTAACACCGGTTTCTTTCTCACCTGCCATAATAGCTCGTTGAATAGGTGCTGCCCCACGAAATTTTGGCAAGAGACTTGTGTGTATATTTATACACCCTATTTTAGGCAGGTCCAACAAATGCTGTTTGATAATCTCTCCATATGCTACGACAACAAATAAATCTGCCTGGAGAGGTGCAAGTATTTTTTCAAACTCTAGGGTTGATGCTATTTCTGGCTGAAATATAGGCAGAGATGGCGCAATCGCTAACCCTTTTTCCTTTACAGAAGAGGGCATAGGCTTGCCTGATCTATTACGTGGCTTATCTGGCCTTGTAACAATAGCTAAGATATTAAAAGAATTTTTGAGCAGATCGCTAAAAATTTTTGCAGCAAATGGAGACGTTCCAAAAAAAATAATGCTCAACATAAATTAATTACAAGAAACTGTTTTTCCATCTAACAAATCCTCAATTCCTGCCAAGCCCTCTTCATTAGCATCCTGCGTAGCTGTCACTCCTTGCAAACCAATTAACCCTCTTTTAGAAGAGTGGCAAAAGTCTATCCAATGCTCTATTACTTCATTTTTTTTCAGTTTAGTTTCTATAAGAGCAAGCGCTTCAGAAAAATGCAGCCCAGACCTGTAGATCAATTTAAATGCTTTTGACAATTCACTGCGATATTCTATTGGAAATTTATGCCTTTTCAGACCGATTAAATTTAACCCCCCAAGTTTATAAGGAGATCCTGCTCCAATCGTATAAGGAGGGACATCATTTGTAATACGACTAAGCCCGCCAACCATCGCGTAACATCCAATTTTGCAAAATTGATGAATTGGCGTCATTCCGCCAATAATCGCATGATCTTCAATAATTACATGTCCTGCAAGCATTGCTCCGTTGGACATAATTACATGATTTCCCACTTCACAA
>DAOWHK010000149.1 GCA_030641465.1 Parachlamydiales bacterium
CACGAGCTAAACATCATTGCAAACGCGGACCATATCATCGATTTGGGCCCAGGTGGTGGCGATCAAGGAGGCCATATTATCGCACAGGGCAGTCTTAAAGAAATCTTATCAAATAAACGGTCCATTACAGCGAAATATCTTCAAGAGATTTTTTGAAACTGGAATTAAAAGATAAATATTGCTATCCTAGAGCTACTGAACTTAATATTCAGATTTTTTTGCTGGGGACCTCATAGAATAAGGCCGCTCGAACCAGGTCAGGACCGGAAGGTAGCAGCCATAAGAGCACCGCCTTTTGCTATGAGTTCTCTCCAGCTTTTTTCATATTATGGGAGTGTTGAAAACGCCCTTCCTCAAGTCTTTGTCGCTCTTTTTATCAAATTTCGCAATTTTGTAAACTGCTTATATTCAGACATATACTAGTTTGCAAAATTACAAAATTTGAAAGAAAATCTTCGAAAAATCCTTAGTTAAGCGACGTTCTCAATACTCCCACTCGCAAAATGCCTTCTCATGCTTCCCAAGAGTTTTTCTAAGAGCTGCCTCAAGATCTATGCCTTGGGCTTCTGCATCATGAACAAGAGAAAGAAGCTTTTCTCCCATTTCCTCTTCGTTTTGCTGTTTAACCTCATAAGGCAATTCAAATTTTTTACGACGCATTACTCCAATAATTTTTTGAGCTCTAAAAAGCCCCTCTAAAGTTTTTGGGATCCCATCAAGCGCGCTTTTACGCTCCTTTTTTTCACTCTTCTTAATCGTGTCCCAGTTTTCCATGATCTCTTCCATATTTTCTACTTTTGTATCCCCAAACACATGAGGATGGCGACGAATCATCTTTTCCACAACTTTTGTGATCATCGATGCAACGGTAAAGTCCTTCTGCCTTTTAGCAACCATGCAAAAAAAGATGACGATATAAAAAAGATCGCCGAGCTCTTCTTCAAGTCCCTCTATACTCTTTTCATCAATGGCTTCTAAAATCTCATGCGCCTCTTCAATCACATAAGGTCTTAAGGATTCAAAAGTTTGCTTGATGTCCCAAGGACATCCCCCTTCTCCATTAAGCTTTATCGCCACTTCCATTAATTGATCAAACTCTTTCATCCGGATCTCCTTTTTATACATAAACCGATTCAAGACTTGAAATTTTAACAAGAAGGATCCTTTAGAACTTTATCCGGAGCAAGTGACATTGCCTGTAGGCAAGCCGCGAGTGAGGATAAAATTCTAAAGGAAAGCCGACGAAGTTAAAACCCAAGTCTTGAATCGGTTTGTGTATATCTATAGAATTACATAAAATTTGATTTTACAACAAGTTTTTAATTCACTTGTGATCAATTCGTAACAAACTATAATTAACGAACAAAGTTAATCTTTTAAAAAGGAGTCTTTACATGGCTTTTATTACTGATGTAATTACAGAAAATGCCCCCGATTTTTCCAGCTATGTCGCGAGCGCAAGAGATTGCACAATAGAAAAAATGGAACAGCTTAGATCTGCAATAATTAGCGAGTGGCACGAGATCGAACCAAAAGTCGTTAAATGGGGCCCAGCAATCCTTGGCGGAGCATGCTTCACGTACATGTTCCCCTATACAGTCGGCGTCGCGGTGATCTCCACGAGCTTACTCTATTATTACGCTCCCAGCCTAAACTCTGAAGCTCCTTCAGAGTAAAAATATTTTTTGAAAGGAAGCGGATCACCTATTCGCTTTCTTTTTATTCCCCAAGTTTTTAAAATATCTTTTCTTTGTGAAATTTTTATTAGTAAAAACAAAGTTTTTGAATGCGTAAAGAGGGTTTTTTATTACCCTCATTCGTTTATTTTTTTATTATATTATGCTATAATTAATCACATAAAAACAAAATAACTCAAAGTAAAATAATCGTATTAAATAGTTTATTTGCTACATAGGTATAAGATATGGCGACAGGAATTCCCGGAATAGACACAATACTTGACGTAGCAAACTGGACAGCAGAAAATAGTACTGGAATTGCAAAATTAGCTGGAATTAGTGCACTAAATTATTTTTGTCCACTAGCGGCAGTTGCAACTGCAACAGGAATTTCAATTTACGACAACTTCCCAGCAATCTCCGATTGGACGCGTGATATTCCAAATACTGCTACGACAGATTTTGAAGAAAATCTAAATACACTTCTTGCTGTAGATCAAACAAGTGGTGCAGTAAACATCGCTGCAGAAGAAACAGTAATAGCTGTAATGAGCGCGCTCGAAGGATTTGTAGAATTTCCACTTTTATTAACGGGCTCAACAGAATGGACAAATACCGAACATCGAAATCAATTTCAGACCACTTTAGCAGCACTACGAACTCTAGAGGCTCGTGATATTATCCCTCAAAACCTTAGACAGCAACTAAATGCACTACGAGTTGTTGTGCAAACATACCGCCACAATCAAGCAGGTGCTATCTGGCGTATCACCGATAGAGTCACTGTAAATTCTTCCGTTGAAATTCGAAGATTATCGATTGCATTATCCTCTCTAACTCCTGGCGAACATGATCGTGCAAATGTTCAGCAAATTGTAACAATGCTCCGAAACCATACTGTAGTTACAAGTGAAAGGCAAAGCACTTACTTTAATGAGCTTGTATCGGCCTTAGAAACCCTCCAGCAAACGCCTGAAGGACGAGTCACAATCACTCCCCCTCTTCGAACCTTTATTGGCCAGTCAAATGTAGTTTTTGAGGAAATTACACGCAGTCAAACGAGTACTAGAGAACGAATAGTAGATCTGGCTGCAAGTCGGCTGCCTGAGTCAGTACAAAGCCTAGTCCGCACACCTCAAGTTGCACCTCCACTCTTACTAAGAGTCTATGAGCGTCTCCAACATCCTGTTCAAGAAGGTGATATTCAGGAGATTTTCAGGGAGCTCCGCCGTGCATATCCCGGGATTACGCTTGCTGTTCCGGAAGACCCTACAAGAGCGAATGTGATTCCCTGCATTACTGCAGCCTTGCAAGTAAGACAACAAGGCGATGCATATCAACTAGTGATCGCTAACCGCGAAGACCTTGCTTTACCAAACTCAGCGCTTTCTCAACTTCCTGAATCGTGGCAAATTGAAATTCTTCAAGGGCAAAGCAATTCTCAAGCTGTGACAGAAACTTCTTGGTCACCTGGTGCACTTGTAGAAAGGGCTCAAAGAGAGTTACTTTCAGAGCCGACACCCGCCTCAGGAAGGTTACTTGAAGCTTACGATCAACTCTTAGCTGTTGATCAACATACGCAAACAATGCTTGCGGCATCCCCAGCTGTAGTCAGAGAATTAGTACAGCAGCTAAGAACATATGCAGCATATCCTTTGCAACTTCTTAGGCAAGGGCACTGGCAAAATCCTGAAGTTCCAGGGCGAATGAATGAACTTGCCAATGCATTAGACGGCATTTTAGATGGCGATCAAAGTATATTCCTATCTGAGGATATTCGGAATGAACTCTCACAGGCAAGAGCGGCACTTATTGAAATTCGCTCGAGACAAAATGGGAGACTTAGACAAGTTTTTGAGCATCGAACAAACGTCAGTGCTGTAATAGAGCAGCGCCAAGGTTTTTTAAGAGACTTTCTTGACCTACAGTCATTTTCAAGAGAGACTCTTGAAGCCGCGATCGCTCACTTTAGAGAAGTCCCAGAGATTTTTTCAGAAGACACTCAGCACTATCAAATGATCGTAAGAGAATTAGAAAGTCTTAACGCAGATAGTCCAATCCTTCTTCCACAAGCTCTACGGGGACTACTTGAGAGCACAAAGTTTATCTACGAGCAAATAGAAATAACTCAGCAAGATGTTTTTACGCGCGTAACGGAATTTTTACCAGAGGCTTTTAGACCCGGCAGTCAAACACCTCAAGAAGCTGTACATCCACTTATTCAGGTATTTGTTGCTCTTGAAAGAGAAGAGCAATTAACAGCCGAAAGCTATGCGCTACTATTAGGTCTATTAGATACTGTTAATCCTGATCTAAGAAGCATCCTTCCAGAGGAACTTCCGCAAAATGCGGAAGTTCGAAATGCGATTACTCAGCATCTTGCGGAACGCGGACAACATCCAGAGCAACCTGATAGGCAAGCTATTCCTGGCTCAACTCTTGCAAGTATGCCAGAGCCATGGCAAAGAGCTGTCATAGAGACACCGAGAAGACTTGAGGCAGTAGCTACTAGTATTCCAAGTGTTTTAGGTACAATTTCCACAGCTGCAACTGCGTATTTATCTGGAAGTGGAGCTGCTCCGGCAGATTCCCCGGGCGCTCTTGCGATCGTAACATCTCTTGTAAGTGGTACTGAGGGAACAATCCTCGAAAGAATTACGCAGGCGCTTTCCACACTTCCAGCTCATATTCAAACGGGCACATACCAAGTTATCCTATCGGGCCTAAAACTTGCACTTGAAAGTGAGCGGCTAACAACATGGATTACTGGACAATCAAGACTTACTGAGGAACAACAAGAAGCTTTAGAAGCCGATATTCGAGATGCAATCACTCTATTAACGCAGATTCAAGAAAATCCAATTGATACTGCGCGGCATTTACCTCAACATGTTCTTACAGGACTCGGGATTACAAATGCAGAGCAAGATATAACAACAGACACACGGGCCATCGAACTTGCAACAAATTATATACGTAATCAGTTTAGCACCTATGTTGTCCACTCAAATGGGATGGCAATTCCTGGACTCAACGCAACAACTGCTCCACCTAGAAATTTAACAGAAATGCACTCGGAAATGACGCGAGATCTCGATAGATTGACGCCGACAGAGTCAATCCCGCTTGATAGCGCTCAGCTCGATCAAGAACTCAATGTTCAAAAGGAAGCGTTTATAAAAAACTCCACTGCCTTTGCGGCCTTTCAAGCTGTAGAATGGGCGCTTGGGGCTCCTAATCATAGAGCCGAGATTGACGCAGAAATTCGCGCAGAAATGACCCTTTCCGAAAGTGACCCAGATTATTTTAGAACACTCCAAGAGCTACGACGCGCACGCGGTTATTATGACACTCCTAATGTTTTTGCGGAGATCATGGGAGAAATTCGTCATTACAGCCCTGAAATGCAACTCGAGCAGTTTAAAAGTCGTTATAAAGAAAGAATTGATGAAAGAACAGATCTTAACTGGTTTCAAAAGACCTTTGCAAAAGCTCTTCTTTCCTTTTCTATGTGGGGATTTCAGCATCTCCTACAGGACTCTTTTAGCAAACTTACAAGCTTTATTTATGACGAGATCGAGACAATTGATGAGGAAGTAGAAGTCAATATTACACCCATAAAAGGGTTGAAAAACTTTCTGATGGGTTATCATAGAGGTTTGGCTCAGTGGGTGTCTGATACATCTTCTGCAAACCGCCCTATCCAAAATACGCTTCTTGACAAAGACCCTTACTTAGATCACATTTTAAGAAATCCGGAATTTAATAATAACTACTCAGATAAAGAGCTAAACGAAACACTTAGCGACGTTCTTGTTGATCAATTTTTCCCAGAGCTTGGTTGGTCAAGTAGCATCACCAAATACTGGACAGAAGGTCTTTGGAGTTTTTGCAGCTCAAGTCATATCGATGCAACGGGATCCTTCGCTGTAATAAACTACCCGTTAAATGCTTTAAAATTTGCTATAACCTCTCCTATTCACGCAATCTTTGGTGCAACCTCTTCTATCGTCTGGGGCATTCAAGCAATTGCATCGGTTGGTTTTAAATGGGTAGCAAAAAAAGCTCTTCGAGATACAGCACTTGTTACAACTGTTTTAGAAAGTAGCCGCGGCTCCCTTTATGAAAATTCCCCTCATAATCTTGCGATTAATGAGATTACCCTTGAGCAGCTAAAAGAAGTCTACAAAGAGCTAAGACGGCAGCTTGGAAACTCTGAAGAGGGAAATGAGGAAGTTAGAGTAAGAGTCAAAGAGCCAAGTGATGCCGATCTCGAAGAAATTCTTGGATTTGTTGATAATCTTTTCGAAGTACAAAAAACAATCGACATTCGCACTCCAGCTCAGATGGAGGCTCATCTAAGCAACAACCACAGCTACTTTGAGCAGCTATCTGCAGATTTACGCAGAATGGGGCAAAGTGCGTACGAGCCTGATGTAAAAAAACAAATTGGATTAGCCTTGATGGTTGTCTACCAATCTTTCCTCCAACCAGACCAGATAAAAAAGCAAGTCGCTAATATCTTAGACGTCTCAAATAAATCCATGACGGAAAGTGCAGAGTCTCTTAGTCCAGAGGCAAGAGCTGCGCTAACAGCAAGAGGAGTAAGAGTTGAAGCTGAAATTAAAGCAACAAGAGATAATATCTTAAATACCATCATTGAAACTGCTATTCATGAGCAAATCTCAGGTCTTGGACAGGAAGAGGCCACAGCAGCAACTGCATTTGATCAATGGATGAAATCTACCCTGCTTGAAGGAGATGCAAACCTTCTTACAACTTGGCAAGATGCATTAACAAGGTATGAAAGTGCGCAAACAATCCCCGAAAAACAAGATGCACTCGATCAAATTAAAGTTTCTTTGCAAGAGTATAACGATACCATGCAGATGGAAGAAATTGCCATACGAACAAAGAGGCTAAATGCACAAACAGAAAATCTTCTTTTAAATAGAGCTCATGAAATTACAGAAAAACTACAAGGCTTTGTTAACGCATTTATCCCTCTTTATCAAACACAAATAATAATAGGAACAAATCAGAGAGAATCAACGATCATTAACCTAATAGGTGAGCATTTTGCAGCCATCCAAGGATCTATCCATACGATTGAAACGCAGGGCATAGAAAATTATGAGCCAATGTCTCAAATCCTATCAAAAGTTGGTCTTATTCAGAACCTCCTCGAGGAACTTGATAGTAGACCTGTCCAAGATGATGCTGTAAATAACCTTATAGCTCAAATAAGAACTGCCACAGCAAGAATCACAGAAGTTGGGGGGCAACTTAGAAGCGCTGCGAACAACAGCATTGTACTTGGCAGAATTCAAAGAACCGAACTCACTGAGTATATTTCTTCAAAAAGAGCAAATCTTTCTTCACAAAATTCCTATTTTGGAAGCATTTCAGAGGATTATACACCTCTTTTCGAGCGCTTAAAGCAAAGTTTTTCTCAGCTCTCAAATATACAAGCTACAGCTCTTACTCAAAAATTAAATGAGCTTCATGCAGCAACAACTGAAGGTCAAATTACACAGCTACATGGGGAATTTCAAACCTTGGTGGGAACAATAAGAAGTAGTCAAAGAAGCGAAATCGTTGGAGCTCTTGGGCAATCGCGCAGTCAGATTAATCAACTGCAAGAATCCGCTGAAGGGATTCAAAGAGAAGCACTTGTTACAGAGGATACAACAGAAGAAATGAATGGTCATGTTAGAGACTCAAGAGCTATTTTAGAGGAGCTAAGAAGTGACTTAAATGATCCAGCAAGACGGGGAATTACTTTCCTTTCGGCAGACCTAGTCGATGCAGAAGGTAGCGTCCCAACCATCGCTCGGGATTACATCTTTAATGAAATGCAAACTGCAACAAACAGGCTTCTTCGTATGGCAAAAAAAGGACATCTTTTTGAAGGAGCAATTAGGCACGCTGCAATCATTCCAATTATTGAGCAAGCAGGTCTTAGCAGAATATAATTCCCTCTTTGGTGTATAATCTGCTTTATGAGTAAAAAAGGCTTCTTTATCGCATCTACAGGGCAACATGTTGGAAAAACAACGACGTCTCTTGGCCTTGTTTCAGGACTAAAAAAACGCTTTTCCAAAGTTGGGTTTATGAAACCTGTTGGTCAAGAACACGTGGAAGTTGCTGAAAACATCCATGTCGATAAAGATATTTTGCTCTTTAAAGATTATTTTCAGCTCAAAGACACCTTTTCTGATATGAGTCCTGTTCTTTTTCCACGGGGTTTCACGCGCGATTATTTGGACGGAAAAATTGATGAAAAAGATTTAGAAAAAAAAATCATCAACTCTTATGAAACGATTCAAAAAGAAAACGATATTGTCATCGTCGAAGGAACCGGACATGTTGGCGTTGGAACCATTGTCAATTTAGATAATGCAAAAGTCGCAGCACTTCTTGGCCTTGACATGATACTGATCGCATCAGGAGGGCTTGGATCCTCTTTTGATGCGTTAGCTCTTAATATTGCAATGTGTGAAAAACAAAAAATTCACGTCTCTGGAATCATATTAAACAGGGTCCTTGCAGATAAGAGAGAAATGGTTCTCCACTACATGACAAAAGCTCTGACTAAATGGAACATTCCAATTATTGGAGCGATGCCCTTCGGGCCATTTCTTAGCAATCCTTCGATCAAAGATTTTGAAAGTCTTTTTGGTGCAGCCCTGCTTTCTGGAGAAGAGCACCATTTAAGACATTTTCGGCATATTCGCCTTGTTGCTACCTCTGCGAAAACCTATGCGAAACTAATTTTACCCTCGCAACTGATAATTACCCCATCAACTAGAGAAGATATTATCATTGCTACACTAAAAAAGCACAAAAGTCTATCTGAAGATCTAAGCGCTGGAATGATATTAACAGGTGATGCTCCACCCTCTCACTCCATTGTGGAAAAACTCAAAAAAGCCCATATTCCCATGCTCTATACCCCACTTCATAGCTATAGCGTCATGAAACTCATTACATCCTATACTGTTAAACTACGTACAGAAGATCGAGAAAAAATTCAGGAGGCGATCTCTATTGTCGAGAAGCATACAGACTTTGATCAACTAACTTCTTTGCTTTCCCAAAATTCTTGAAAATGACGCGCTATACATAAACCGATTCAAGACTTGGAATTTTAACAAGAAGGGTCCATTAGAGTTTTAGAAGGAAGCAAGTGACATTGCCGGTAGGCAAGGCGCGAGCGAGGATAAAATTCTAAGGGAAAGCCGACGAAGTTAAAACCCAAGTCTTGAATCGGTTTGTGTATAAGTCCTCTGCCTTAAAATTTTTCATACATGCGCCACTTTTGCATGTTCGAAGTACCTTGCATCTTTTGTCAAAAATTTTTCCATAGGGACACTGCCCCTGAAAAGCCAAATGCTTTTCTCCATAAGGTTTATAGACTTCAGACGAGGAAGGCCCAAAAACACTCATAGTTGGAACGTTTGCAAGCCCTGCTAAATGAACGGCCGCTGAATCAACAGAAATAACAACACCCATGTGTGTCATGAGATGTTGCCAAAGAGGAATTTCTAGATCACCAATTGCAAGACTATTTTCCTTAAATTCTTCGTGAAAAAAGTCTGAGAGCTCTTTTTCTTTAGAAGAGTTCCATACAAAAACAAAAGATACAGAAAATGATCTAGCGATGCTTTTTAAAAAAGCTTTGACACACTCCTTATCAAGCATTTTATTTTTCCAAGCTGAGTGAGGACAGATCATAATACGAAGCGGGCTTTGTAACTCCTCGCGGCTTAAAATATCTATTGCTCTATTCCTGCAAGAATTAGATAAATGGAGCTGACACCCAATGGGGGTAAAGGGCAGCAAATCTTTTCGATATTTCCTTAAAAGCCCCACATATTGCTGCAGAATCGGCAGCTTTTGATTGATTGTAAAACGCCTATTAGTAGCAAAAATATTTGGCCACTCTTTAACGCACTTACTGCTAAATCCGACCTTAATCGGACTTTTTATAAACTTCGTGATTGCACCTGATTTAATGTTCCCCTGAAGGTCCACAACCAAATCATAATTTTGCATCTTTCGAAAGCTTAGCCAAATCTCTTTGTTAAAAAAATTTTTCCTCCATTTTTTCGTATCAAACGAATACACCTTATTGATCATAGGATGAGACCTGACTAGGTCTTGATACGCGGGCTCCACCGCCCAATCGATCTTTGCTTTTGGATAACTCTTTTTCAAATATTCAAGAGCTGCAAAAGACTGAATGATATCGCCAAACGAGGACATTTTTACAATAAGTATCGATTTCATAAAAAAATTAGTGCACCTAAAAGGAAAAAGTGATTTATTTAATATATCATCCATGCCTCTTTTTTATCAAAGGTGGCATAAGGGATAAAAATAACATGGAAATCCAATATGCCTAACCTGACAGCTCATCAAAAAAAACACCCTAGAGAAATGTATTTTTTAGCCCTAACCGAAATGGCGCAAAGATTTGCTTTTTGGGGCATTGGGAACCTTCTTGTGTTATACCTTGTAAGGTACTATCACTTTGCAGGAGAAAAAGCCACCCACTTTTATGGAATATTCACAGGTATTGCCTTTGTACTGCCAGTTATTGGCGGATATTTAGCTGATAGATGGAATTATAAAAGCCCTGTTATTTGGGGAATGATCTTAACAGCTCTTGGCTGCTTTCTTCTTGCTACAACAAAATTTACCTTACTTTTTCCAGCCCTTGC
>DAOWHK010000169.1 GCA_030641465.1 Parachlamydiales bacterium
ATCAGATTCTTTAGACCAAAGAAGTTTGCTTTTTCTTTGAATGTAGCGTCCAATGGTTTTTGTGTCTTCCCAAGCAGTAGATGTTCTTTGACATCCAGAACATAGGAGATTCAAGCTAAGTAGTAATGCGGTATAGGAAAAAATCGACTTATACATGCGGTCCTCTTTTTTAAGGTTCCCAAGCGGGATAATGTTTTTTACCAGGGCCGTCTGTGATTTGATAAATTTCTTTTTGCTGTAAATTTATCATAAAAAGCTCAGACATGGACTTATCAACAGAATTAAATACCAAGTGTAAACTATTTCGTGCCCAACATGGATTTTCTTTATGTCCAGGACCCGTTGTTAATTGTATTTCTTTTTGTGAAACAAAGTCAAAGATAAATATTTGACGCACACCATTAATTTTTGCAGAGTAGGCTAGCTTTTCTCCATCAGGAGACCAAGAAGGGGAGGTATTTTCTTTATGGAGCTTTGTTAAGCATGTGATTTCTTTTCGATAATTATTTCTTGAAGAGGTGGGTGTATCCATTAAATATATGCGAGGCGTTCCTTGCTTGTCTGAAACAAAAGCGATTTTGGAGCCATCAGGGTTAAAGGTGGGTGATGCTTGTACAGAATTTGGAAAAGAATATGCTTGGATGGGTTTTCCAATGAGTCCCTGAGTTTCGGAATGTCCTTGTATGAATAGGTCCGCTCTTCCTCCTGCATCTGAGATAAAGGCAATTTTATTACCTTTTTTTGAAATCGCTGGAAGAAGTTGATTTCCAGGAAGAGAGATAAATTCTTTTCCATTAGGCTGTTCAATGGGTGAGATATAAATCTTTGGAAGACCGTTTGAATAGGAAACATAGAGAAATTGCATCGGTTTTTCAGAAGTTGTTTGCGGATAAAAAACGGGAGTGATCGCATAATCTTGCTCCTCTGTAATCTGACGTTTATTGGCTCCATCATAATCTGATTCCCAAATTTCTGAGGTCCATTCAAGTGCTCCGTTAAGTTTTTTAGGAAATTGAATGGTATATAAAAGCCTTGTGCTAGCAATTCCTTTTGTATGAAAAAAGGCTTCAAAAATCGCATCTGAAAGCCGATGAATCAGCTTGCGATCTTTTGATAGAGTGCCTGAAAGAGGCAGGTTTTTATATTGTTTAATCAATTCGCCACTTGTAGAAAATGCAAAAATTGAGAGTTTGTTATGAGTTACTGTAGAATAGATCACATATGCGGCTTTTTGTTTTTTCCAAAGCTTAGAAAGAGTGGCTCCGGGTGTTTCGCTATTTGCAAGGCACTTCTCAAGCTCAGGCGTGCGCTTAAGTATTGTCATTTTGCCAGAGCGCTCGAAGTCCAAATAGAGGATTTCTTCTAAACGCTTAATGTAATCGGAGGATACATAAGATTCACTTGCTTGAATTTTAGATAAATAGACGGGGCAAAGCACATCCTTTGTTGGCAGCTCCACAAGGACAGCTTCGCTCTTGGCGCTTAGAATAGTGGAGATTAGAAGACATATAAAAAGAATTTTTTTCATAGATTTATCACAGGATTAGTCGTTGCAGAAAGTGAATATGAAGGTTTGGCTATTTTTATTTAATGCTTTTTTTTCCTTTTTTGGAAAAATCAAAAGGGGAATCTCTTTTTCTAGATAAATTTTGTTCATTTCGCTCTTTGAAGCGAGAATATTTACATTGATCACAGATCCAGTATCTGAAATAGATAACTCTACCTTTACGCTTCCAAACTCTGGAAGAAGGAGCGATTTTTTTAATTCGGAAACAAGTAAAGAAAGATAGGCTGCACTTTCCTCGAATGTTTCGTTGTTATCTTCTTCTGAATCAATTGTTAAGAGATCAATTTTTGTAGGAATTGAAAGGGGAGCGGCACTGCCTTCTAATTTTTTAGGAGTTTCCATTTTGGAAATTTTTTTTGTAAGCTGAGTTAGCATCTGCTGGTTTTTTGTAGAGGTTTTTGTTTTTTTTTCTGGGGCTTTCTTTTGTTTGGGTGGTGGTTTTTTAGAAACTACTACTTTTTTGGTTTCCGTTTTGATTGCAACTTTAGGTGCTATTATCGTGCGCACTACAATGTGTTTAGGAAGATTTGGAGGTGGAATTTTTGAATACGTAAAGAAAAATGTAAGCGTGTAAAAATGGACCCCTAAAATGAAAAAAAGAGGGATTGCGATATCAGGGCGATATCGTAAATAAAGAAGTTTTTTGAGAAAGATTTTCATCAATTTAATCGGGATTTAAAATAACATCCATTTGCTCATATCCAGAAGTTTCTAAAGCATTTTTTACTGTTTGATAGGTTCCAAAATGCGCTTTTTTATCGTGGTAGAGTTGGGGGATTGTTTGAGGATTTTGTATGTAGAGTGTATGAAGAATTTTACCAAGAGTATTCTCTTTGACAAGTCTATTGTTCACCCAAATGGTATTGTTATCAAATACCTGGATTTTTACCGCAGCATTGGACTCTACTCGAGGGGCTTTTAGCGCATTTTCTTGGTTTCGTGAAGCGAGTTCAATCCTATCGAGCTCCACAAGGGGTGCAATAAGGATAAACATAATAAGTACTACGAAAACAACATCAATCAGTGGCGTTAAGTTGATTAAGCTATCATCGGGAGTATCTTGGTCCTCAAGGAATGAATTTAATCGCTTCATGAGACATCAACTTTTCTATATTGTAGCTCAATTGTTGAGAGTAAAAAATGGGAAAATTCATAGATTTCTGCATTCAAAGACTTTGTAATATTCTTTAGAAAATTATATCCAACAAGGGCTGGAATTGCGATGAGAAGACCAAGAACTGTCGTTGTAAGTGCTGTGGAAAGGCCTCCAAGCATCGCAGTATTTGAGCTTAGTAAATTGTTAGTCTGCATTCCAGCGAATGTAATTAATATTCCCCAGACAGTGCCAAGCAATCCTAAAAATGGCGCTAAGGTGACAATCATCGGGAATAAAAAAAGATTTTTCTGCAAAGCTTCTTTTTGCATGAGCGTTGTTGCATGGACATGAGATTCGAGCAGTTCAATATCAGCCGTAGATAAGAAAACTTGCTCCTTGCCTGGATTTTCTACATAGTTTGGTTTATCCAAATGGAAATGATTTTTATCGAGCAGTTCTACTGTTTTTTGCTTAAGAGTTAAAAAAATATGCGCGAAAGGGTGAGGAATGTCCTTGTTCTGCACTTTGGGAAGATGCTCTAATGAGATGCCTAAAATAGAGTCTTTATGTTGCAAAATACTGCTTTTAAATGCTTTTGAGTAATAGCGAACTTGTTTATAAAGCCAGAGTTTATGAAGTAGAAAAAACCAGCATACAATAGAGCTTGCAAAAAGCCCAAGAAAAATCAATTTTCCAAAAAAATCTGCTTGGAAGTATGCGTGAACAAAGGTTGTCATGGAAACAGCGGTCATTTTTTTACACTTTGTTTATTTAAAAATAATAGGAATACCTATAAAGCTGCTATTTGTCAATAGGAATGCGAAGGCGATTTGAGTCTCGTTTATTTTTTACTTAATGGGCAGGCAGGGTTATTGCAATATTCTCCAGAAAATCTGCTCCACCCACATCTAATACACTTAACTATTGAAGTTTGTTGGATGATTTCGCTATCTGATATGTAAGGACCATCTTCATCAAGTTGTAAATTTGGAAGAGGAAGAGATTTGCTTTTAAGTTGTAAAACAGGACCATTTTTAGTTAAGTGAATATTTTCTTGGTGCAAGTATAGCTTATTGTAAGTCTCAAATTTAATGCACTCTTCAAAAGAATCAAAAA
>DAOWHK010000068.1 GCA_030641465.1 Parachlamydiales bacterium
GGAATTCCAATCTATAGTTTACATGGAAAAACAAGGCGTCCAACAGAGGAAATGCTTCAGGGCATCGATGTGATTGTTTATGATATGCAAGATATTGGTGTTCGAGGTTATACCTATGCAACGACTCTTTTTTATGTGATGGAAGAGGCTTCTAAAAAAAAGATGGAAGTGATTGTGCTTGATCGCCCAAACCCTATGGGTGGAAAGATGGTTGATGGGGCAATGCTTGATAGTAAATGGCGCTCTTATATTGGGTATATCAATGTTCCGTATTGTCATGGGATGACAATTGGAGAGCTTGCGCATTTTTTTAATGAGGAGTATAAAATTGGTTGCAATCTTACAGTTGTTCCTATGAAGGGATGGAAAAGATCTATGAAATACAGTGAAACGGGTCTTGCTTGGATTCCACCAAGCCCTCATATTCCAGAAGCTGATACCCCTTTTTATAATGCGACAACTGGAATCCTTGGAGAGCTTGATCTTGTAAATATCGGTATTGGCTACACATTGCCATTTAAAGTCGTTGGCGCGACTTGGATCGATGCAGATAAGTTTGCGGAAAAACTTAATGAGCAGCACCTTAGCGGCGTGCATTTTATTCCTTTCCACTACAGGCCTTTTTATGGATCCTACAAAGGTAAAAACTGTCACGGTGTGCTCATTAATATCACAGATTTTGAGCAGTATAAACCCTTGGGGACACAGTGTCTTATTCTCGGCATTCTCAACACCCTGTATCCAACAGATGTAAAATCTACGCTAGAAAAAATGAGCCCTTCTAAAAAAGATCTTTTTTGTAAGGCGGTCGGGAACGACTATTTTCTAGGACTTGTCGGAAAGGAAAAGTATATCACTTGGAAGCTCATTAATTACGAAAAAGATGAAAGAGAGCGGTTTAAGCAGTTGCGCTCTAAGTATCTACGTCAAGAATATGAGTAATTCATGAAATATTACAGCGATTTTTCTTTAGTTGGAGAAGTTCTTCAGGAAGGTGTTCAATGGGATTTCTTGAAAAATCAAGCGTTGTTAATTTGGTGCAGCTTGCAATTTCTTTTGGAAAAGTAGTAAGCAAATTATCTGGAACAAGAAGTTTTGTTAGGTTTGTAAGTTCGCCAATTTCTTTGGGAAGAAAAGTCAGGCGGTGGGAAGAGAGGTTTAGAATTTCTAGGCAAGTTAGTAGGCCAATTTCTGAGGGAAGGTAATAGAATCGGTGAAAGGGGTTTGAATCTTCAGAGTCCCAAGGTGCGTTAATCTCTATTTTACGTAGAGAATTTTGATCACTCTTCAAAATTTTTGCAAGTGCATTTTGTTTTTCCTTAAGCTTTGGATCTTGATTCATCGGTGTAATCTGACCAAAGCTTTTTGGAAATAGAATGAGCTGAAAATGATTCAGGCTGTTTGCGTAGGCGCACATTAGAATCGCATACCGCTCTTTTGATACTACAGGAAAATTTTTACTGTGTTTTTTCATAAAGTCCGGGATAGCTACTACTCTTCGCCACTTTAATTTTGCAGTAGCAAGCTCGACTTCGTTTGTTGGACAATTTGCTAGAGGGGGGTGAATAGCTTTTAGTGTGCGAAGAAGAATTGCGGTGATTTGCTTATTTATGAGCCTGTTTACTCGGGCGACTTTAGCAAGTTCGATCCCAGGTCTATCAACTATGTGCTCAAAGATCTCTGGAGGTAGGTCGGGTATACACATGGTAAAACTATCGCTTATTTAGGGCTGAGAGAGGATTTTTGCAGAATTTCAGGGATAAATTCAAGAAATTTTTTTAATTTGATCGGTATTTGTAAGAAGCACTGTCAAGTATTCGTGTATCCTAATTTGAGGAGGCAAGTGTTTGATCGGATTATTACGAAGATCAAGAAGCTCCAGACGTGTAAGTTTGCCAATTCCTGAGGGCACAATGGATAATGCGTTTTCTGATAAAGAAAGTTCTTGTAAATGGGGGAATTTATAGACTTCGGTTGGGAAGACTTCTAGTCCACATTTGGTTGCTCGAAATACTTGAAGATTTGTATATGGGAGGAGTAGTGAGCTCGGAATGCAATTTATTTGAACACCATGTAGGGTAAAACTGACGATATGTCGCAAGAGCCCAGCTCGCGCGAGCCTGTTAAAAAAGCCCATTCTGGATCTTGGGGTGTTTTTCTTTTTTGCCAGGAGTTTTTCGAATTCAAGTTGGATGTTAGTTGAGGGCACTAACTGAGCGAAGGTGAAGGCTTGGTGGTGCTTTTCTGTGTTGTAGGGGGCCGTTGCTTGTTTTATTTTTTCGCAGATCATTTCTGATGGAAAAGGAATGGGGGACTGGAATATTTTGCAGTATTCTTTTGCAATTAGAAGATATTCCCGCTGTGCATCAGCGAAGCTAAGATGGGGGTAGGCTATTTGCAATGTTTCCTTTTGACTTTTACTAAAAAACTGATAAAAAAAGCGACAAACCCGCAGCGCGGAAGGGTTTTCAACATATTGTAGAACTTCTTGTTGGAGCTCTGGTGGTAGATTGGAAAAGGAATTTATTGGGTGCATTTTATCCTATTAGATTAAGTGGCCAGTATTTAATGCATGATTTACAATAAAATTATTTTATTACAGCAAGGCAATTATTAATATGTAAATTAATTTATATATAGTTTGATAGCTGACGGCAAGGTGTCTAGCAGTTAACGGAGGCGTTTGCTAAAAACTCCTTTTCCTATCTTGACAGTTTGGTCATGATTCATTAATATCTTCTATCAAATCTAACGAACAAAAAGGAAGGAGTAAGTTCCAATGCATAATAAATTTAAACCTCTTGGAAATCGTATTTTGGTAAGGCGTGCTAAATCATTAGAGAGCAAAGGAGGGATTCTTCTTCCTGAAAGTTCTAAAGAAAAGCCGAAAGAAGGGGATGTTCTTGCCGTAGGACCTGGAAAGTTTGAAGATAATGGGAAATTGACGCCTCTAGAGGTGGTTGTTGGTAATAGAGTGCTTTTTGGCGCCTACTCAGGGACTGAGGTAAAAACAGATGATCGTGAAGAGTACTTAATATTATCTGAAGAAGATGTTTTAGCAACCCTTAATTAACTGGAGACCTATGCCTAAAATTATAGAATTTAATGAAAAAGCTCTTAAGTCAATTCTTAAGGGTGTCAAAATACTTTCAAAAGCTGTTGGCGTGACACTTGGTCCAAAGGGGCGAAATGTAGTGATTAATCAAGGATTCGGTGCGCCTATTTCGACAAAAGATGGGGTCACTGTTGCAAAAGAGATCACTTTAAAAAATAAATTTGAAAATATTGGTGTTGAGCTTGTGAAGCAAGCTTCTACCAAGACGGCAGATGTTGCAGGGGATGGCACGACAACAGCTGTAATACTTGCTGAAGCAATTTTTAAAGAAGGGGTTAAAAATGTCATTTCAGGCAGCAACCCAATGAGTCTTAAGAGAGGAATTGACAAAGCTGTGCAAAAAATGATTGATGAACTTGCGGTACTTTCAACACCAATTAGTAAATCAGAAGAGATCAAGCAAATTGCTACGATTTCTGCAAATAATGATCCAGAACTTGGTTCAATTATTGCAAATGCTATGGAAAAAGTGGGAAAAGATGGAACGATCACCATTGCTGAGGCCAAAGGAATTGAGACTACCTTAGATGTGGTTGAGGGGATGCAGTTTGATAAAGGTTATCTCTCTCCTTATTTCGTAACAAATGCAGAAAAAATGACTGCAGAATATTCTGATTGCAATGTTTTTATTACGGATCAAAAACTCTCTTCTGCAAAAGAGATTGTTCCTTTTCTTGAAAAAGTGATGGAAAACAGTCAAAAACCGCTTCTAATTATTGCAGAAGATATCGATGGTGAGGCACTTGCTACTCTTGTTGTGAATAAACTCAAGGCGGGAATGAAAATTTGTGCAGTAAAAGCTCCAGCTTTTGGAGATCGCAGAAAAGCAATTTTAGAAGATATTGCAATTGTAACAGGCGCGACTGTCGTTTCGAAGGAAATTGGCCTCGATATAGAAAAAGTAGGGGCAGAAGTGCTAGGTATTGCAAAGACGGTAAAAGTTGGTAAGGAGGAAGCGATACTTGTTGATGGACACGGCTCTTCAGAGAAAATTCAGGCAAGAGCGAGTGAACTTCGTCGTCAATTAGCTGATACAACCTCTGATTATGATCGTGGAAATTTAGAAGAGAGGCTTGCAAAAATTGCAGGAGGTGTAGCTGTAATAAATGTCGGAGCTGCTACGGAACCAGAAATGAAAGAGAAAAAATCCCGTATTGAAGATGCCCTGCATGCTACAAGAGCTGCTGTTTTCGATGGTGTTGTTCCAGGCGGTGGCGTTGCTCTTATAAGAGCTACGAAAGCGCTTTCTGGCATGAAACTTTCAGAGGAAGAGATGATTGGAGTTGAAATTGTGCGAAAAGCTGCAAGTGCTCCGGCTATTGCTATTGCTGATAATTGCGGCGAGCAAGGAAATATGATTGCAGAAAAGATCGCAGAGCAAAAAGGTGCTTGGGGCTACAATGGTCTAACGGGTGAGTTTGCTGATCTCGTAGAGGCAGGCATTCTCGATCCTGCGCTTGTTACAAAAAGTGCTTTGAAAAATGCTGCATCTATTGCAGGGCTTCTTATTACAGTCTCCTGTTTGGTGGCGGATAAACCACAGCCAAAATCTGACGCTCCTTCAATGCCTCCTGGTATGGGCGGTATGGGTGGAATGGGTGGAATGGGCGGTATGCCTGGAATGGGAATGATGTAAACCTACCCATCCGTTGAGCTGCAGCTCTCTTAGAGGTTGCAGCTCCTCTCTTTTTTTAAGATAAGAATCTTTTCTTTCCGATAAAATCCCCGATACAATGATATCTTGAGATGCGCTATGAAGAGATGGCCATACATTTTCTTGGTCCTGCTCAATCATATTCATTAAAATTAGGGGGTTTTTACTAGCGTTTAATGCCCAAATTAAATCTTGTCCATAATCAATGCTTAGTTGATTAAGCTTGGCGTTGCTAATTGAATGCATCACAGATTCCTTGTCAATATCTACCCCAAAAACTCTTTTAGCTCCCATTTTTTTTGCAACGAGGGAAAGAATTCCAGATCCACAGCCGATGTCAATGACATCTCTGCCGTTTATTTGATTTTCCATAAGCTTTAGCATGATATTAGTTGTTGGGTGAGACAGGTCGCCAAATCCAGGGCCAGGTGCTAATTTTACTCCTGCGCAGACTTGGACAAATCCATTTTTAAAATAGGGTGCATGCATCTCCCATTGTTTATCCCAATTAATTTTTAAGTAATTCATGGAATGAGAGTAACATTTTTTCTTCTTGATGAAAAAGGAATTTCTCTTGCATAGTAGAACAGATCTATCTTTGCACCGGTAGCTCAATTGGATAGAGTACTCGGCTACGAACCGGGCGGTTAGAGGTTCGAATCCTCTCCGGTGCAATTTACACTTTTGTAGTTATGATTCTCGAAATAATTTGCTCAGGACCTGTTGACACGAATAGCTATCTTCTTGGCTTTGAAGAGACTAAGAAGGCTGTGATCATTGACCCTTCCTTTGGAAGCGCTGATGAGCTCTGTCTATTAGTAAACAAATATCAATTAGAAGTAGATGCTATTTATCTTACTCACTCACACTGGGATCATTTTGCGGACCTTTATGAATTAAAAAAAAGATTTAACGTCCCTGTCTATGTACATTCCCAAGATGCAGAAAATGTTAGGGATCCGGGCTCTGACGGATTGCCCCTTTTTTTTAATATTCATGGAGTCGAACCAGATCATTTTTTTTCTGATCAAGAAGTGCTCCGTGTAGGGAATGTAGAAATTAAAGTGTTACACACGCCTGGACATTCTCCAGGAGGGGTTTGTTTTTATCTAAAAAATGAAAAGACGTTGATTTCCGGAGATACCCTATTTAAGGGATCTATTGGAAATCTTTCCTTTTCTACAGCAGATCCATCATTAATGTGGAAATCGCTTAAAAAACTCGCCCTTCTTCCTCCTGAAACAAAGGTTTATCCTGGCCATGGACCTTCAACGACCATTGGAGAAGAAGACTGGCTGACCCAAGCAGAGGAAATTTTTGGCGCACATTAACAGATTTTCTGCTAAAATTTATTGAAAAATCATTGGAGGCTTTTTGTGAATAACAATCTACTTATTGGAAAACCTGCGCCAGAATTTAAAGCTGCAGCTGTAGTTGGAAATAAAATTGCGGATAATTTTTCGCTTAGTGATTTTCGGGAAAAGTATGTAGTTTTTTTCTTTTATCCCTTAGATTTTACGTTTGTTTGCCCAACAGAGTTAATCGCATTTCAAGAAAAACTTGAAGAATTTTCGAAAAGAAATTGTCAAGTTATCGGTTGCTCCGTTGATAGTCCGTACTCTCATC
Source organism: Parachlamydiales bacterium (assembly GCA_030641465.1). Classification (GTDB taxonomy): domain Bacteria; phylum Chlamydiota; class Chlamydiia; order Chlamydiales; family Simkaniaceae; genus DAOWHK01. The sequence goes on from DAOWHK010000068.1 coordinate 6,396, forward strand.
TTGCTTGGATTAATACCCCAAGAAATAAAGGGGGGATAGAAGGAATCACCTATCCACTTGTTTCTGATCTGCAAAAAAC
>DAOWHK010000208.1 GCA_030641465.1 Parachlamydiales bacterium
ACATTTGCTGTATACCGAATTGCGTATGGAGCTGGTATGGAAAGAGTATTTTATATCAACAGCCCTAAAATTTCGAAAATCGAAGTGACACGTACGGGAAAAGTTCGCCAAAGTAAGCTTTACTATCTACGAGGCGCTTTCGGTAAAGCTGCTAAAGTAAAAGAGCGAATTGATTTTAAGAAGAAAAGTAAAAAAGCTGCAAAAATCATCCCTCCAGCAGAAGAAAAAACGGTTGTTGAAGATAAAACTGAAGAGTAGAGTTTAATGAACTCCAAACCTCTTGTAAACTTGTGCCTTTCAGAGTTTGATAAAAAGTTTTATGAGCAAGGGTACAAGACTGTTGCTGGGATTGATGAGGCTGGAAGAGGTCCTCTTGCAGGACCTGTCGTTGCAGCAGCATGTGTTATTCCTCCCGGTATGAACATTCCGGGAATTGATGACAGTAAGAAGCTTTCTCCAAAAAAAAGAGCTTTGCTCTTTACATACCTTACGACATGTCTTGAAATTGATTTTTCCATTGGAATTATAGAGGCTGCTACAATTGATGAAATCAATATTTTGCAAGCAACACTTGAAGCTATGTCCGTCGCAATAAAAGGGCTAAAAACAGAGCCTGATTGTCTTTTGGTGGATGGGCTCCACTGCCCGAAACTTACTATTACAAACGAAGCCATTGTAAAAGGGGATCAAAAATCCCAAAGTATTGCAGCAGCATCAATTATTGCTAAAGTCACTCGAGATCAAATTATGCAGGAATACCATCAAGAATATCCAGGGTATGGTTTTGGAGCGCATAAAGGCTATGGAACAAAAGCCCATCTTGAAGCAATCAAACAATTAGGTCCTATTTCCATTCACCGAAAAAGCTTTGAGCCGATCAAGAGTTTAAAGCCATTCTAAAACATCGATCGATGGTTTGAGAGCGCTCAGGGTTGTCATGCTCCATGCATTTTCTCAAATGCTCAATTAGCAATATACTTCTGCCACTTGCAAATGTAATGCACTCATTCCGTCTAGCCCCACACTTTATTATTTGGGAAAGAAGTCTTTCAGAAATCTGTGGATTTATGCAGGCAAAATGAAGAGGGGAGATTGGATAAGAGACCATGCCAAGGTGCGCACGGTGGTTTATTACTTCTGGAAATAAATGGAGCATATCCTGGATGTCCAGCGCAGTCTCAGCAGTAAAAGGGTAGTAATAGGGCCCAGTCAAACCTCTTGACAAAGCTTCAAGTAACAAATGCTTTTTTGAGCAATCACTTACTTGAATTTCGAGACATTCTTCTGATAAGTTGAGATATTCTTTCAGCAGGTGCTTCGTAAAACAATCTTTTGCTTTTTGAATTTCACTTAAGCATTGACTCCTCCAAAACTGGGAGGTGGATGCTAAGTTTGATAAATCGCAAATAGATCGTTTAATATTCGATCTCCATTGATCAGATCTTCCATCAGATTCATTGAGGAGAGAGGTTACTGTTTGACAAAGCTCAAGGGGAAGAATGCTGATGCACATAGATGTCTCTTATTTGATTTTTATGAAAAATTTTAATTATTCGCTTCATAAAGATCAATTGGATTTTAGGGTGTAAATAATCGATTTATCTGTTATTCTAATTGACTAATTTAGAATTATTATTATATTATTAGCAAAATTCTTAAGTGAGCTTACCGATGCTTAGAAGCATGACTGCCTTTGGAAGAGCAACTGTGATGACTCCAAATGGTTCCTATATCCTAGAAATTCATTCAGTGAATCGAAAAACTCTCGATATTGCGATCAATATTCCTCGGGAGCTACTCTTTGCTGATATTGAGATGCGTCAATGGATATCAGAAAAGATTAAACGGGGAAAGATTCAGGTACGTCTTGTAAAAAATACTCTGACGCAAAATTTAGAAGTGGCCCTTCCCGATCTACAGTTATTAAAAAATCTTAAAGAGCAGTGGGATGCCTATAATTTGTCCCTTGGGTTTGATAGACCAATTACTCTTGAATTTTTAGTAAGTGAGATAAAAAAATTCTCCCATGATGAAATGATCGATTGTCAAAAAACTTTTATCACGTCACTAAAAGATGGCTTTGATAAAGCCCTTTTGGACTTTTGCAAGATGAAAGACATGGAAGGAAAAGCGCTCTTTGTAGATATGAAAGAGCGAATAACTATTATTGAGAAGTCTCTTTTTGCAATTGAGAAACTAGCACCAGGCTCGGAAAAAAAATACCGAGAGAAAATTTTAGAAAAAATGAATGAGCTAATAAAGATCTCTTCTGACGATGAAGATAGGGCTTTGCGAGAGGCCATTGTATACGCCGAAAAAGTGGATATTACAGAAGAAATTATTAGACTTAAGTCACATATATTGCAATTTGATGTTTATTGCAGCTCAAGCGAGATACGTATCGGAAGAACCCTTGAATTTCTTATCCAAGAGATGCAGCGAGAAATAAATACGATTGGATCTAAAACGCAAGAGATGGAAATTGTAAAAAATACGTTAAAAATGAAGAGTGAACTCGAAAAAATTAGGGAGCAGGTTCAAAATATTGAGTAAGGTAGTTAAAATTCTCGGTAATTTACTTGATGGAATTGTTTTTGTTGTTAGCGCTCCTGCTGGAACTGGTAAAACAACTCTTGTAAAAAAGCTTGTCTTGGAGTTTCCTGACGCTCTTGTGCATGGAATAACCTGCACAACGAGGGAAAAACGCGCGGTTGAGTCTCATGGAGAGGATTATCATTTCGTTTCAAAAGAAGAGTTTTTGGAGAAGAAAGAAAAGGGTGAATTTCTCGAAGATGCGAACATATATGGATATTCATATGGAACGCTCCGAAAAACAGTAGTAGAAAATCAGCAAAAAGGTAAGCATGTGATTCTTGTAATTGATACCCAAGGAGCTATGCAAATTAAGAAAGTGATGCCTGCTGTATTTATTTTTATTTCCCCACCCTCTTTGGAAATCCAAAAAATGCGACTTCAGGAGAGGAAAACCGAGACCCTAGATGATTTGACTAAACGTTTAACTTTAGCAAAGCAGGAGATTACACTCGCTGAAGAATATGACTATCACATTATTAATGATAAATTAGATGTTGCATATGACGTGCTGCGCAGCATAATCATTGCTGAAGAACATAAAACCCAAAGGAAATAACATGGTAATAAAAAAGCATTTAACAAATGAAGAACTATCTAAACAGTTTGATGATAATTTTCAGCTCGCTATACAAGCCATGAGGATTGCCAAGCGCAATATTCAGGCGGGTCATGAAGTCTCGCTTACAGATCTTTTGAATCAACTAAGAAGTAATCCTGATGCACAAAGTATTATTGATAGCATTGTAGATGTGCCCCGGGAAGAAGAAAGGTAGTCATTGAAAAAAATATTAATTACCTCAGCTCTTCCTTATGCAAATGGGCCCCTTCATTTTGGACATATTGCGGGAGCATTCCTTCCAGCTGATGCTTATGCACGTTTTCAAAGAATGCAGGGCGCTGATGTTCTCTATATTAGTGGTTCAGATGAGCATGGGGTCGCAATTACTCTTAGCGCTGAATCTGCAAAGAAAACACCCAAGCAGCATGTTGATCATTTTCACAAGATTAATGAGGCTTTTTTTCAAAAGCTTCACATTTCCTTTGATCATTATTCGAGAACAACTTGGGAGGGTCATGTTGGACCGACTCAAGCGTTTTTTAAGGATCTTCTTGCAAATGAGTATATTGAAGAAAAAATTACAAATCAGCTTTTTTCGAACGAAGAAGGGCGTTTCCTTGCAGATCGCTACGTACTTGGCACCTGCCCAAAATGTGGATTTTTAGATGCAAGAGGGGATGAATGCACAAGTTGCGGTGCGAATTATGAAGCAACAGACCTGATCAATCCACGCTCAAAAATTACCGGATCGAAACTCTGCTTAAAACCGACGAAACATTGGTTTATCCGGTTTGATCAATTTAAAGAACGACTTTCAAAATGGCTTGAGACCAAAGACTGGAAACCAAGCGTTGTAAATTTTGTGAAAAATTATATCGATGAGCTTCGTCCAAGAGCAATTACGCGTGATTCTGACTGGGGCATTCCCGTTCCTCTTGATGGGGCAGAGGGAAAAGTCTTTTATGTATGGTTTGATGCGCCAATTGGTTATATTTCTGCGACAAAACAGTGGGCCTTAAAGAAAAAAGATCCAGATG
>DAOWHK010000042.1 GCA_030641465.1 Parachlamydiales bacterium
GACAAAGAGAAACATCCAAAACTGCCAGAAGGCTTTGGAAAAATCAAAGAAAGAGAACCCTTCCCCAAAGAAATGACTCATTGCATAGAAGGAAAAACAATGGGTTCAATGAGATTCTTCAGGGTATACAGACTCATTCAAAGATGTTGGATTAGGGAGAGTTTAGTTGCAAAAAATTGGACTCAAGTTGCAGGTGGATTATCGCACTCCTTTTTTGGGATTTATGCAGCCAAGCCTCCGACTTCAAAAGCTCTATAAAGATAGGGCCATACCTCAAGGGTGATTCAAAAAATGTCCTGTCCTAAGATCTTTTTTTGAATCCATCTACTAAAAATAGATTTTTGCAAAAGGGCTTTTGGCCCTTGGCCTCAAATCGATTCTACTTATCTAAATCCAAATAAAGCACTTATACACAAACCGATTCAACCTTTGGCAAAAACCTAAGTCTTGACTCGGTATGTGTGTAGTTGAAAGTTTAGGTAGTAATTTGGGTCTGAGGTTTTTCGTTTTTGATAAAAAAGGAAAGGATAAGCGCTACAGTCAGTGAAATTGGAAAGCAAATCATGGCAATATTAAAATCGTGGTGCTTGATTAAATAGCCAATAAGTGGCTGTAAAATAGGTGCTCCAACAATTAAGCAAAGTAGATTAATAAGACCCATTACTACTCCTTTAGAGCCTACAGGAGTTTGTTTTTCTGCAAGCGTAAAAGCTAAACTATACGTGCAAGAGACAAAACCGAAAATAAGGAAGTAAATATACATGGAATTAAGAGAGATATTGGGACCATAGAAAATAATTACGCAAAATACAAGTGTAAGTACAGTACCAATTGTCATGAGCATTTGTTTTTTTGGAATATAAATGGATAGCCATCCCAAAAGAAGACTTCCTATCGCTCCTCCAATAAAAAACATAGATGAAATGGAGGCTGCAACATCTACTTCAATCAGATAGCGAGCCTTAAGATAAGGTACAGACCAAAGTGCTGCAAAAGCTGGGTATAGTCCAAAGGCAAATCCTGCAAAGATGCCATTTATCCAAATTTGAGGAATTTTAATGATCGTGAGAAAACTTTTTTTGGATTCATAGAGAATTGTATTAAAGTTGCGCTTTGCTGTTTTTTGTGGCTTAACAGGAAAGTCATGAACAAATAGTAGGGTGAGGAAAAAAAGAATCAGGCCAGATATTCCGACAAAGACCATCGTTTTTCTCCATCCGAAGTCTACCACGATTTTTGCAAGAAGGCCCTCTCCGATTGCTCCGCCAAGCAGTGCAATCATCTCGGTAAGCCCTACGATTAATACAAAATGTTCCGCTCGAAACCATCTTGATGCAAGACATAGTGCTGCAACAATTGCAGGCGCGCTCATAATCCCCATGAATAGCCGACTAGCTGTTGCCTGCGTTGGTGTCGTTGCTAAGCCAAAATAGATGGCTGCGATCGCACAAAGAGACATTCCAACAATTAAAGTTCTTCTTGGACCAAATAGATCAATGATCATTCCAGCTGGCACTTGCAACACGATATATGTATAAAAAAAACTCGATGTTAAAAAACCAATTTGTACAAGACTTAAATTAAGGTCACTTGATAACCCTGAGATCATGACACTTGGCGATCCTTGAATAAGAAATTGGTAAAGCCCAAAAAATGCTGCTACTCCCCACGCAAGCCACGGTTTTAATTTATTTAGCATCATGAATAGGGGGTTTTTTAGAAGAAAAGATAGAGTTTGTAATCACAAGGCCTGCAAGAATAAGCAGCGCTCCAAAATATTCATTCCAAGCTGGCCTCTCAGATAAAAAGATGACACCAAGAACGATTGCTACCACCGGAAAAAGAAGGGTAGATGTAGATAAATAAACAGCACCTCTTAAGCGCAGCAAAGTATAGTAGAGGTAGAAAGCAACAGCTGTTCCAAGAAATGCGAGAGCTACAAGAGAAAAAATTGCGCTAATTGGCGGCATAGGAAGATTCCAAGGACGGTCAATCATTAGTGACAAGGGTAATAAGATGAGAGTCGAGAAAATAAGTTGCCACGTTGGAAGAATGAGCCCTGGAATACTTAACGCTTGTTTTCTTGCATATATCATACCTACAGCGTAGCTAATTGAGGCAATAAGTACAAATAACATTCCGATCTCAGGTCTTATGTTTGTGTCCATTAAATGAGGAGCGAAAACAATGACAATACCAACAAATCCAATAGCAATCCCCAAACATTTTTTCCGGGTGATGTTTTCTTCTTTAATTGTAAAATATGCAATTAGTGCTGTGAAAATTGGAACGGATCCATTGATAATTCCGGCAACAGAGCTTGAAATGGATGTTTCCCCATAAGTAATTAATGCAAAAGGCAATGTGCTAGCGCAAAGAGCCATGACAAGATAAACTCTCCAGTGACAAAGCCATTTAAATAGATGTTTTCCCTGAAGTTTTACAATACATAAGAGCATACAAGCTGCAAGGGCAACTCTTCCTGTAACAATTGTAAGAGGCGGAATGTGCTCAAGTGCTATTTTGATAAATAAAAAAGAATGTCCCCAACAAAGAGCGAGCAGAATTAAAATAAAGAGTGTTTTTAGCTTCATAAGCTGATTGTGAAAAATCAAGTGTTTAGAAGCAAGATTTAATTGGTATTCCTTGAACTAAACTTATGCTTTCCGTTATTACAAATAATGTATGAAGGAAAATAAAAAAGACCCAACAGAAGAAGAGTTAAGACAGCTTCAAATTGGCAGCGGTAACGTATCTGCATGGGAAAAATGGGGCCCATACGTCTCGGAAAGATCTTGGGGAACTGTGCGTGAGGACTATAGCGAAGATGGCAACGCCTGGGAATATCTCACACATGATATGGCTCGCGCGCGCGCATTTCGCTGGGGCGAAGATGGAATAGGCGCGATTTGTGACAGGTACCAAGTCATGGTATTTTCCTGTGCTTTTTGGAATGGAAAAGATCCTTTCCTAAAAGAGCGTCTTTTCGGCCTCAATACGGCTGAGGGAAATCACGGAGAAGATGTTAAAGAGTGTTATTATCATTTAGATAATACACCAACGCACTCTTATATGAAATATCTCTATAAATATCCTCAAGACTCTTTCCCATATGACAAACTCCATGTAGAAAATAAAAAGCGCAGCACAGAGGATCGAGAGTATGAGCTCATTGACACGGGAATTTTTGAGGAAAATCGCTATTTTGACATTCAAATAGAATATGCTAAAGCCTATCGAGATGATATTTGCGTTCGCATCGAAGTCTTTAATCGAGGAAAAAATGCCAGTTCCATTCATTTGATTCCTCAGCTGATTTTTAGAAATACTTGGAGCTGGACAGATACTCGATTAAAAGAGCCTGTCATAAAAAAAGGTGTAAGTGGAGAAGATTGGCAATGTATAGAAGCTGATGACAGTAATATGGAGCCGATCCCAAGACTTAACTTTGAATATCGCTTAAATAAGCGCTATTTATACGCAAGTCAAGAAGCTGAGGTCCTATTTACAAACAATGAAACAAACGAAAAACTTCTCTATGGAAATGAAAATCCTACGCCTTTTGTAAAAGACGCCTTTCATCGCTACATTGTAGGCGGAGAAGAGTGTATCAATCCCAAGGAAGAAGGCACAAAAGCCTGTTTTTATTTTAAAAACATTGAGGTGGAAGGGGAATCTTCAAAAGTTTTTCATCTAAGACTTACAGATACTCCATCTCCGCATCCCCTTGTCGATGTTGATAGAGTAGTTAAGCGAAGAAAAGAAGAGGCGGATAAATATTTTGAGTCTATTCATCCAGTAAATGCAACAGAAGAAGAGCGCCTGGTGCAAAGGCAAGCAATCGCTGGAATGCTTTGGAATAAACAAATTTATCTCTACGATGTAAATCAGTGGTTAAAAGGGGATAGTCAAGAAAAGCCCCCGCCAATTACTCGAGAAACTATTCGGAATCAACACTGGCGCCACTTGATTTCCAAAAGAATCTTATCTATGCCAGATAAATGGGAGTATCCTTGGTTTGCTGCGTGGGATCTATCTTTTCAATCCATTGTCTTTGGCCTCATCGATTTTAAGTTTGCAAAAGAGCAGTGCTGGTATCTTCTCTTTGATCAATTTCAACATCCAAATGGACAAATTCCTGCTTATGAATGGGAATTTTCTGAGCTCAATCCTCCCATTCAAGCTTGGACTGTATTACGTCTATTTAATATGGAGTATGAAAAAACTGGAAAAAAGGATATCTCTTTTCTAAAAAAATGTTTTCATAAACTCATTCTTAATTTCGTTTGGTGGGTAAATAAAGTCGACTCTAAGGGAAATAACGTATTTGAAGGGGGCTTTCTCGGCCTCGATAACATCACAATTCTCGATCGATCTGAAGATATTCCAGGAGGTGGCACATTAGAGCAATCAGACGGTACTGGATGGATGGGAATGTTTTGTCTTACCTTAATGAGGATGGCGCTTGAGCTTTCGAAGCTTGATCCCGACTACGAAGCCTTAGCAACGAAGTTTTTTGAGCACTACGTGTACATAAGTAACGCCCTTACAAATGCTGCAAATCGGTATGTGCAGCTTTGGAATGATCAAGATGGTTTTTTCTACGACGTACTTTCTTCACATGATGGGAAAGAAGAGCAGATCTTTGTACGCTCTCTTGTAGGTATTATCCCCATGTATGCACTCGATTCCATCACAGAAGAAGAACTTGAATCTTATAAAAATTTTAGTGAAAATTTCAGATGGTTCACAAAATATCGAGCAGATATTACCGATCGATGCGTCGCAACAGTGGAAGAAAATGGCAAAAAAAAATACGTTTTTTCCCTTTTGCAAAAAGATCAAATAAAACGGGTACTATCGCGAATTTGGGACCCTGAAGAATTTCGCTCAGAATATGGACTTCGGAGCCTTTCTAAACACTATAAAGATACGCCGTATGAGCTTTTTGGAAACTCTATTAGTTACGACCCAGGTGAGGCGACATCTGTTCTTAAAGGTGGTAATTCCAATTGGCGTGGACCCATCTGGTTTCCAACAACCTTTCTCTTGATAGAATCGCTTGCTAAACTGCAAAATTACTATGGAGATCAGCTAAAATTTCAAAATGCAGGGGATCAAGAAGTGACTCCTGGGGAGATGGCAACCTATTTTGCAAACAGTTTAATATCTCTTTTTAAAGAAGACGCCCAAGGTAAAAGACCCATCTACGCAGATTGCAAAACGCTTCAAGATAACCCTCATTTTAAAGATCATATCCTATTTTATGAGCACTTTCATGGAGATAATGGACGAGGCCTTGGAGCATCACATCAAACCGGCTGGACAGGGCTTGTAGCCAATCTCATCGCCGAGTGGATCAAGTAGGAATCTCTAAAAAAAACAAAAGTTGATTCGACTGGCGTTAACATTGCAAGCAAGCATTTGGAATTTATAGCAGGTTGCAAATCGACCCTACTTCCATAGCCTTTACGAGCCGCCCCTCTGAATCAAATACGTGCTCCTTGCCATACTGAGTATCCGAAGATTCAATATTTATTCCAGCGGCTATCGCTAATTCATAAATGCGTTTATAAACAGTATTTTTTTGATCAGGATTTAGATTAAAAAATTTATTAGCTACAGAAGCTCTAATTCTATTAATATTAATTTTCGAAAGATGTAAACGTAGATTGCTTTTTTCAAATGCTTTTGGAAGCGCTGTGAGAGGATTTACAGCGAGATCTAAGTCCGTTAAATTCGTAAGCAGAATTATTTCGGGAGGAAACGCTGTTAGCTGATCAATAATGAGATTTATTTTCGTCAAATTCGTAAGCAGACCTATTTCAGGGGGTAAATATCGAAGTTCTAACATACTTAAATCAAGTGAAGTAAGAGCTTTTAAATCAGGATTTTCCTCAATCCAAGAGCTAAGACGCTCTCTAATCACTTCTAAAGGCAATTCGTCAAAGTTTTGCTTTTCTACGTAATCCTTACCTTTTGGTAAACGTTTAGAGAAAGCTAAAGTATCTCGAATTTTTACTGCTTTTTCAGATTCTATAAATCGCTCAAATGAGACGCGCGGTAAGTGAGGTGCTATGTCTTGAGGCACTGAATTTAGTGTTTGCCTATAAATTTCTTTAATAGCCGCAAGAGCTGTAGGATAGGGTTGTCCTAGATTTAGATACTGAAATACCCTCAGAAGTTCCCTTTTTACTACTTCTTGTGTTTGTATATTCCAAGCCTTTGACACCAGGCTTGTTACGCAAGGATCCCCGTCTCTAAGTATATTTTGTAGTATCTCAGCTGGAAAAGATGAAATAGCGCCTGTTTGAATTGGATAAGTCATTCCACTGTCACTTTTTGATTTTTAAAAATTAAATTACAACAAATGTATTAATTAAAATAAAGAAGTTAGTTGTTAAATTAATTTCTTTATTTTAATAACGTAGATAGAGGAAAAGGCTCGAGCGGGGGGTTTGAAGAAAAGAAGGGGGGAAGTTAAAACCCATCGATTTCTGTATAAGTTACTCTACGGTCACAGATTTAGCTAAGTTGCGGGGCTGATCAATGTCTGTGCCACGGATTTTTGCAATGTAATAGGCGAGTAGCTGGGCTGCAACAGAGTAGGGGATGCTTGCTAGATAATCTGGAACGGTAGGAAGCCATAAAACATCATCTGCAACTGTTTTTATTTCGTTGCAACCTTTTGGTGCAAAGGCAAGAATTGGTCCACCACGCGATTTAACTTCCATTAAATTGCTAAGCATTTTATCAAAAGTTTGCATATTTCCACACATCCCAATAACAGCTAGTTGATCGGATATTAGTGCAATTGATCCGTGTTTCATTTCTCCTGCAGGATGTCCTGTAGCATTTAGGTAGCTGATTTCTTTGAGCTTTAATGCAGCTTCTAAGCTTGCTGGAAACATATATCTTCTTCCAAGGAAGAAAAAGTGCTCATAAGATGCGTACTTTTTTGCGAGATTCTCGATCGTTTTTGCTTGAGATAGCACTTGGGTTACAATCATTGGCAAAGTTTTTAGGTCTTGAAGAAATTTTTGCCCTTCTTCTTTGCTCATGTGGCGCAGTCTTGCCATGTAGAGTGTAAAAAGGGCGATAAGGGTTAACTGACTTGTGAAAGCTTTTGTGGAGCATACGCTGATTTCTTTTCCCGCTTTTAAAAAGATGCAGCTATCAGCTTCTCTTGAAATTGAGGAGTGGTCTACGTTGCAAAAGGCAAGGATTTTTGCGCCTTTAGCTTTTGCTTCTCTAACGGCTGCAAGTGTGTCCGCGGTTTCTCCAGACTGGGAGATGGCAATTACAAGGGTGTTTTCTGAGACGATGGGGTTTGTATATCTAAATTCGGAGGCGATTTCTACTTCTGTTGGGATGCGTGCAATACTTTCCATCATCGATCTTGCAATAGATCCTGCATGCCAGGACGTTCCGCAGGCAAGAATTAGAATGCGATTGATCGATTGTAGCTCTTTTGGGCAAAGGGTTAGCTCATCAAATTCTGCCGTGCCGAAATCTTCGCTATATCTACTATGCATCGCTTGTTGGATGGTTTGTGGCTGCTCAAAAATTTCTTTGAGCATATAATGTTTATAGCCATTTTTGGAAATGGGGCTATTGTCAAAACAGATGTGTTCGAGGATTTTTTCAAGAGGTTTTCCTTTCCTGTCAAAAACGGAGACAGCATTTTGGTGAAGAAGTGCAACTTCGTCATCTTGAAGGTAGAAAACGTCAAGATTTCTTCCGGAAAAGGTGTTAGCATCAGAGGAAAGAAAGACCTCCTCATTTTCTTTGCAATGGCCAATGACCAGAGGACTCTCTCTTGCAGCAGCGATAATTTGCTCAGGGAAGTGTTTGTGAATTACAGCGATTGCAAGGGAGCCTTTTAACTTTAATAGAGCCTTTTGCACAGCCTCTATTAGGTTTCCTTTATAGTGGTAGGAAATTAGCTGGGCAATCACCTCGGAGTCGGTATCTGATTGAAAAGTAAATCCCTGTTTTTTCAACATTGCTCGAATCGCTAGGTGATTTTCGATGATTCCATTGTGTACAATTGCGAGCGAGTTTTCTTCATCTATGTGAGGATGTGCATTTTCTTGACTTGGGATTCCATGAGTGGCCCATCTTGTATGCGCAATTGCTATATCAAGGCGAACTTTTTGGGAGTGTATCGCTTGTTGGAGCGTTTCCACTTTTCCAGCTCTCTTACACGATTTAATCTCTCCGTTAAAAATGCCTGCAATGCCAGATGAGTCGTAGCCACGATATTCTAATTGTTTGAGTCCATTCATGCAGATGGATACGCAGTCGCCTAGAGGTTTTTTTGGTCCAATATACCCAAAAAGTCCGCACATACTTAATTTTTCTTTGCTAGAATTGTTAAAAATAAAGGGAATTCATTTCTGCTAAAATCTTCCATTTTAGCTTTTTTTCCCGTGCTTTTTTTATTTGAGCACCACTCTTGAATAAGAGTAATACTAAAGCCACTATCATATAAAAACTGACTTAAATCTGATAGAGAATAATGGAAGGAATAAGTAGTTTCTGATTTTTCTTTTTTTCCAGGATGCATTTGGATGGGGATTTTTATTTTTGATAGGTAACGATCAACGCGCCTAAACTGCAGATCTTTTTGAGGATCTATTTGCCAGCTTGTTTGTCTTGGAATTCTAAAGCAGGGGTGATTGAGAACAATCAAAAACTGCCCTCCTTTTTGCAGGTGGATACTTGCATTTTTTAGCATTTTACCCGGAAATTCTAAGTTTTGCAGAGCGAGGATGATGGATGCGTGAGTGAAATCCTTTTTTTCTATCTTAAAAGGTTTGGTAATATCACCTGTAAAAAACTGATGTTTTGGGTTTTCTTGATGCTTTTTTGCAAGTTCAATAAGAGGCTTTGCGCCATCGATACCGCAATATTCTACAGAGGAGGGGATTTTTCTAGAAAGGACTCCTTGTCCGCAGGCCAAATCTAAAAGACTGGGGTTTTTTGCAGACTTAAAATCGAGGAGTTTTAGGCTATGTGGAATGATCACGTGCTGATGGTAGTAGTGGCCTTCTTTTGATACGATTTTATCGTACCATTTCGAAACATGGCCCCAGGTAGTTTTTTTATTCATCTCAACATGTTAACAAAATCGATTATAAGAATCCATTGATCAATAATGATATGGTCTATACGATAACGAGCAACTTACTAAAAAAAATTTTATGACAAATAAAGACCTTACAAACCTTATTGGAGAATATGCGCATCCCGTTCAAACGGTGATTCAAGTTGATCATACGATTGCAGAAGCTTTAGAGATGATTCGTAAAAAGTATGTGGGCGAAAAAATCATTTATTTTTATGTGGTCGATAAAGAAAATCGCTTGATTGGTGTTGTGCCGACAAGAAAACTTCTCATGAAAGATCTTTCCTTGCGTGTTGCTGATGTGATGGAAACATCTATTATTTGTTTAAATAAGTCACAAACTCTTCAGGAAGCTTTGGAGATTTTGGAGTCTCATAAGTTACTCGCTCTTCCAGTAGTTGATGAAGAGCGCCATTTGCTAGGTGTTATCGATGTGGATATTTACCTTGAAGAATCCCTTGATGTAGCGCAAGCTCGCCGTCGCTTTGATATTTTCCAGATCATTGGTATGACCATTGAAGAGGGAAAAAAACTGACCCCATGGATAGGATACCGTAGCCGTATGCCATGGATTTTTTGTAATATGATCGGAGGCTTTTCCTGCGCAATCATTTCCAGGTTTTTTGAACTAGTTCTTGAGCAAGTAATTTTGCTTGCGATGTTTATTCCTCTTGTTTTGACCTTGTCAGAATCGATTTCCATGCAGTCGATGACGCAAAGTATGCAGCTTATTAAACGTCAGTCCCGTAAATTTCAGTATACGCTGCAGTTTTTGATAAGAGAGTGGAAAATAGTAGCACTTTTATCGATTTCTTGTGGAATCATCGTAGGTGCTGTTTCCCTTCTTTGGGGAGATGGGGTTTTGCCAGGTCTTGTCATTACAGTATCGATTATGGCATCTGTCTATATCACGTCAACAATTGGCTCGGCAGTTCCTTTGATTCTTCATGCAAGAAAATGGGACCCTAAAGTTGCAGCTGGCCCTGTCGTGCTTATGTTCGCAGATGTTTTAACCACCTTGATCTATTTATCTCTTGGAACATGGCTTCTATTGAAATGATGATTATCCGCCGATTGTATCAATTCTGATTGGAGTATCAGATTCAAGCGCGTTTAAACTCTCTCTTAGAACGAGCGGATGATCAACGCCAGTATTTAATGTAAAAATATTTACAAAGGAAAGATCGCACCCTTCAATTCTTGCATGATTCCAAATCGATAGTGTTTTAGCCATGAGACCAACAAATACATTGAAAAGGTAATAGGTTGGAAAAAATGCAACGTTAATCATGAATTGCAAGCTTTCTGGAAGACTATCATAAAGCCATGTTTTTAAAGCTTTGATTGGGGTTTGTATGATGCTTGGCAGCTTTCCAAATAGATATGATGAAATCATTATATCAGAGTTTAATGAGAGTCCAAGGCGACTTTTTAAAAAACATTTTACATAGCTAATGCAGTTGTTATGGAAAAGAGAAAAGGGGATATTTTCCTCATTTCGATCATTAATGCACTCATTAAATACATACTGAAAGACCTCTTCGCTGAGCTCAAACGTTGTATGATCTGCATTCATAGCGTCCGTTGGTAAAAAGCTATACCAATCAGGCGCCATAAAGCCTCCTCTTTTCCGACCTGTAAAAAAGATGTAATCAAGATTGCTTACTTGATCATAACGGGGATACTTTCCATGACTAAAGATTTCTCCTTGACTTGTTTTAAGAACAAAAAAAGCATGTTGACCCGTGCAACCTCCAACATCGTTTGGGTCTTGAGTTACGGCAGTCCAAACCTCTAGAAGGCATTTGTTATTCCACTCTGCAGGGTCGCGCACATCTAAAGGCAGCAAGTGAGAGCTTGTAAAAGCGTTGTAGTGATTGATTCCTTGATAGTTTAAAGTGTAATCATCAAGAAGCATAAAATCTTTGTCTGTTTTAAATGCTACTCTTCGGTCTCTTAAGAAAAACGTTTTCATTTCTGTTTCAGGATCGACTTCTATGTTTAGCTCATTCCAAGGAATTTCTATGACATCTCCATTTTCCAAAACTAGGGGAATACCTGTGATTTGAAGACCTACTGCTTGACATCCATGATGGAAATGATTAGCAGTAATAAACTGCATAAATCCAGGCTGCGCAAAAGTTTCTGGGGCAAGTTTTCCTCCGAGTTTTGCAGTAAATGCTTTTGCTTTTAAAGCACTTATTTCCTCTGATGGAGGCGCCGTTTTCCAGATTTTTTGTGCGCGTTTATAACACTCATCTACAGCGCTTCTTACCTCCCTAAATTCATCTGGAGCAAGAATGTGTAAATTTTTATGACTTAAATGATAATTAAGCTCATCAAGGGCATGGCTAATCTGTCTAAAATATTCTATAGAATCAAAGTTTGGCTGAGCAGAGACTTCACTTTGATCGCTAAAAAATAGGTTTTGAATGGCAGATATCATACTTAATCTTGGTAAGAGGTTACTTCATTCCAACTCGGTTTTTTAAAACAAAGAATAATATAAGGCATAGAGCACATCAGGATAATGCCAATAAACAAAAAGAAAAAGTAAAATTGATTGCTCCCTGTTTGGATTTGCTCAGGAGGAAAAAATCCAATAATAATAGAGAAAACACACCCGAGGATTCCAAGTCCCGAAATGATCCACATTCCTACATTTCCACCTGGAATTTTATAATTTCTTGCTACATTTGGCTTTTTATACCTTAAGACGATCGCGGAAATAAACATGAGAACATACATAATCAAGTAGAGTTGTGAAGATAGTACGACAAGCATCCAAAAGGAGCTGTTCACATCGGGAAAATATAAGAAAATAAGAGAGAATAGTGTCACAATGATCCCTTGAAAAACAAGCATTGCAATAGGCATATTATTCTTATTAACTTTATGTAAAACAGGGGGGAAGTCTCCGTTTTGTGCAGCAGCTAAAAGCCCTTTACTCGGTCCTGCTGCCCATGCTGTAACCCCGCCAAGTGATCCAATCACCATGAGAATTGCAAGAAAAGGCACAGCCCACCCCAGATGATAAGCCTTTAAAAAGTAAGAAATAGCCTCCATGCCACCTGCTACTAAGCTAATTTTATCTTTAGGAATCACAATTGCTATTGCGAGCGTTCCGAGGACAGATAGTGCAATAATGATAATTCCTGATAGAAAAATTGCTTTTGGATAATTTTTCTGTGGATTTTGCACTTCACGCGCGTGGGTTGCTGACATCTCCATTCCAGCAAGACCTAGAAGAACACCTGCTAAGAGAGAAAGCTTTGTAGGACTGCTTAGACTTGGAATGAGGCTGCTAAGAGAAAAGTCGATATGGATTTTTTCTCCAGTAAAGTACCAAATAAGTCCTAAAATAATAATCACAGCTCCCGGGATAATTGTGCCGATAATAACACCAATGGAGCTGACCCAGCCGGATACTTTCATTCCCCGAAGATTAATGATCGTTGTTCCCCAAAAAGTGATAGCAACAATCACAAACATATAGGTAGGATTTTGCGCGAGTTTTGGATCAAAAGAAAAAGCGATGTTTGCAGCAATAAACGATAGAATTGTGGGGTACCAAATAACGTTTGCGATCCACTGGAGCCAAATAGCTAGAAATCCAAGGCGCTTTCCAAGGGCCTCTTGAACCCAAATAAAAACACCGCCTCGCTCAGGCCAGCCCGTTGCGAGCTCTGCAGAAACCAGCGAAACTGGAATGAAAAAAAATAGCGCCGCAAAAGCGAAATAAAAGAGTGAAGATGCGCCAAATTCCGCAGTAAGAGGCCAATTTTTTATACTACAAATGGCAGCGACATTGATCATAGCAAGTAAAAAAATACTGAGTGATCGTTTCGGTAAAGGATTCTTCGACATATAAAACTTTTTTTGATAAATTATGATTTGGCAAAAGTTTATCTCTTAATTTAGTTTTTTTCAAGCGCATATCATGAGACTTAGGATACGTTCATTTCTTTTCTGCAGTTTCCTTTATTCTTCTATCGGTTTTGCAGACATGCCTATGGAAGAAATAAAGGATTTAATACGTACATTTAAAGAAGAGCATCAAGTGGAAGGGATGGCAGTTGGGATCATTTCCAAAGACAATCATTCTTTTGAATCAAGTAGGAAACAAATTTTGACCTATGGCGATTTATCAAAACGCTCCGTATTTTCCATAAATGATCATACAGAATTTCGTATCGGGCAGCTTACAAAAATTTTTACAAGTACAATTCTTGCACATTTTGTACATGAGGGGAAAATTCAACTAAGAGATCCTATCAGTAAATATCTGCCAAGGTCGGTTCAGGTCCCTTCTTTTCATGGAAAAGAAATCACTTTTCTTGATTTGGCAACGCATACATCAGGACTTCCAAATATTTCCTACGATCTTTCCAAGCAATCGACTTTTACGCTTAAAAATCTCTACACGTTTTTAGGTCGTTACCATTTGTCGAGATATCCAGGAGAAAAATATGAATATTCAAATGTCGGGTATGCATTACTTTCCAATGTATTAACAAGAATTGCCAAAGATACTTATGCAAATCTTGCCGAGGAAATTGTCATAAACCCGCTAAAACTTGAAGATACAAGCTCTAGGCTCTCTAAAGAGCAGAAAAGGCGTTTTGCAACAGGTTACTTGAAAAAGCGCGCATTTCCC
>DAOWHK010000197.1 GCA_030641465.1 Parachlamydiales bacterium
AAACTGGTATCTATGATAGTTGGATTAAATTTTGAGGAGCCGAGCATAGAGGATTTTTTCGATGGTTGGCTCTTACTTGCAAAAGAGGAAAAATTTTGTATGAGTAGCGCTCGAGATTTGATGAAGCTTTATGAACTTTTACAAAATGGTCCCTTAACAGTTAATGAGAGTAAGCTAAGTGATGTCTCAGATGCTCCGATACAATAGGTAAACGATGAAAAAGATATTTGTAACACTTGCTATTTTTTGCATGATGTTTAGTTTAAAGGCTGCTGAATTTTCCTGTTATTCCTCTGAAAATACAGTATATGTTGATCATAAAGATTTTAGATTGTCTTTTGAGGTTCCAGAAGACTTTTCTTTAGAAGCTTATGAAGTGGACCAGGAAGAGGCAACTTGTATATGGTATAAAGAAACAAGGCAGCTACCAGGTTTAGAATGCACAGTTATTAAGTTTGATTGTGATCCAGATGATATTTTAGAATATGTCAGGGCTTCTGGCCTGACAGTTAGTGATCTATTTTTATGGGATAAAAATGTGATCAGATATTTTGGTGCCTTGGAAAGTGAATCCTTTGACTTCGGGATAGATGAACTTGGGAAATATGCAATTTCGGGATTTTTCTTCTTCCATAACAATAAACTTTTTGAGTGTATGATGGTGGACTCTCCAGAAAATATGGAGTCTTTGCAGGAAACCATGGAGACATTTTTACAAAATTGCACCTTTGAATCACTGATTGTGGAAGAGGAACATAGGGAGAACTCAGCTATGGAAAAAAATATTACACACCCCGAGAATTCGCACTTTCCCTGTGAAAAGATTGCAAATTTGCAAGAAAAAGTGACGATTAGTGCAGATTTACCTCATGTATCTATGTCAAATCTTGAACTGGATTGTGTATATAGTCCTCTAAACTAGTTAGAGTTTAAAAAATGACGTCTTTTTCCATTCCTTTGAGCTCAGCAAAGAAAAAATTCTCAGAACAAAACACCATATAATCAGCTAATGTTGATTTAATGGTGCGAAATAATTTCAAAAAAAGTACCACGTAATCAATAAATATCGATTTAATGGGGTATATAGATTGAAGAGGTTTTTAGGCAGAGAACATGAGCTACAGACACTAAGAGACTTGAAGGTCTTGTTGAAAAACAATCCCATTTAGTCGAGGATCATCTAAAATCTAAACCTCTTCCTGAGTTGTCTCTTGGCGATTCTGGCCTTACTTCGTAGAGCCAGCTTGCGTCCAAGTTACAAATCAGGAAAGCCTTTTTTTACACTTTTATCCATCTCTCGCTATTATATGAGCCATATTTAAGAAAATTAGAAGACAGATTCTTTATGGAGGCAATACATATGGGGATTGTTGATCATCCAAGACTTGGTAAAGAGCTCATTTAGATAATATACACAAACCGAATCAACCTTTGGGTTTTTTCCTGTGTCAGACAACCAATTTTTAGATTCTCTTGCATCACCCCTATCAGTAAATAGGAGCTGCTTCAGAGCGTCTAAACCTTGGCTCCTGACTTTGGAAAAACCCCAAGTCTTGAATCGGTATGTGTATAACGTCACATTTTTTTCGAAGTTTCTGGAGTCAGAATTTTAAGAGAGGATGGCATTACGCGGATAAATACGGATTCTGTGTAGGAGCTGGGCTCACCATCGATGTGAATTTGACTATACGGTTTTTTGATGATCACTTCTTGGCATCTATAGGTTTTAGTATATTTAGAGTTGTCGAGTTTTTTATTAAGGAGCTCATGCACAATGCCAGCTGTTGCATGTTTTGGGAAATCTTTAATAATCATCACATCTAGAAATCCATCGTCGATACGAGCTTGAGGGGCAATAATGACATTATTTCCATATTGCGCAGAATTTGCAAATGTAATGAGAAAAGCTTGTTCATGGACAAGTGTTCCATCTATTACCAGTTCATATTCTTTTGGCTGATATCTTTGGAGTTCGCTGATTACAACCATCAAATAGGAGGCAGGACCCCTTTTGCCAAATTTTTCAAAGGCAAGACTTACTTGTGCATCAAACCCCACTCCTGCAACGCCAATATAAGAGTCATCATTGATTCTTACAGTATCAATATGCTTGCAATGCAACTCATTGATGAGCTTAATCGCGTTTTTTTCTCTCATCGGTATTTTGAGGTGGCGTGCGAGTCCATTTCCTGATCCTTTAGGGATAATTGCGAGTGTCGATTGAGTTGCAATGAGTCCTTTGGCCACCTCATTAACTGTTCCATCCCCTCCAACTGCGACGATGATATCTGTCTTTTCTAAAACAGCTTTATTACTAATTAGAGTGGCGTCTTTCGGGCCTTTAGTATATGCAATTTTATAATTAAACTGATCATGATCTAGATGTTTAACAATTGCAGCTTCTGTAGTACTTTTTTTACTAATTCCAGCTTTGGGATTAATAATAAATAGAATCTTTTTTTTAGGAGTAGCAGAGGCCATAGAAGTGACAAACAGAAACAGGAATAGCAACGTGCGAAATGGCATAACATCTTGAGTTTTTCACAATTTTAAAGGGGGGAGCGCATTTTTACAAGGTGAAATTTCGAGGTTATTCAATGCTTATTTAATCAAGAGGTAAGGGTTGACCGAGCTTTTGAGAGGTTGGTCCCTCTTTTTTTTCTCCTTTATTTGCAATTCTAACAGATAGAACATCGCATTTTGTCTGTTTGATGAGGCGATTTGCAGTGGATCCGAAAAAGGAAAGGCCAAGTCCATGTCTTCCATGGCTTCCTACAACGATTAGATCTGCATGAATATTTTCTGCAGTATGTAAGATAACTTCCATGGTTTGCCCCATATGAAGAATAAGGCGTGGCAGTGGGACATTCAACTTTTCCCCTAAACTACGCAGGTTTTCTTTGGCATCTTGAAAAAGGGTCTTTTGCCCATCTTCAGAATCGTCTGGATGCCAAGGGCCTTTGCAGGTGTAATAATATTCAACGACATGAACGATGGAAAGAGCTGCGTTATTTGCATGCGCTATTTCATAGGCTCTATCTTCGACGATGTGATCGTCAGGATTTAAATCAGTTGCAAGTAGGATATGTTGATATTTATGCACAGGATTAACCAATATATATATTAATTAGCAAAAATATCGAATTAGAGATTTTTATTCAATGTACAATTTTGGAGTGCCCAGTCCTTGAAATTATTGAAAAAGCTTTAATTTATTTTTTGAAAGTAGAGCTAAGCATAAAAGTCCTAGAATAATAATCGTTATCGCAAGATTAATTGTAGAGGTCACTGGGAGCATAAGTACAATTGTACCAACGATAAAAGCAAAGACAAATTGCATAGCTCCAAGCAGTGCAGAGGCCGTTCCTGCCATTTGTTTAAAATATTTTAAAGCGCCAGCCGCTCCTGCTCCAACAAAAATGGCGCCACCAAGGCCTGTAGGTAGCATGGGAAGAATAAATCCCCATTTGGAAAGGCCGTGAATCCACCCCCATCCAAGCATCCATAAACCTCCAGCTATGATTAATAGACCCCCTAAAAAAATCGATTTATAGAGTCCAAAATGAGAGGTTAGATAGCCGCAAAGAAGGCTTCCAAGGAAAAATACAAAGCCAATCAAACCAAAGTATATTCCAAAATGTTGGACGGGAACATGTAATAATTTAATGAGGATAATGGAGGAAGATGAAAAAAAGGTGAAGAAAATCGCCATTCCTGATGCGGCACATAGGGAATAACTATAAAAATGAGGGTTTTTTAGGATGGAAAAATATCTATTAATAAGTAGCAGGTCAATTTTCACAAGGTGCTCATCGGCTCTTGTTTCTTTGCATTTTTTGTAGATCATACTAAAAGTGGAAATTCCAAGAATTGTAAGAAACAAAAAAGTTGCTCTCCAGTTAAACCAATAGACGAGATACCCTCCAAAAAGAGGAGCAATAAGTGGAGAGATGGCAATGCTTCCGTTTAGATAGCTATATGCTTTAAAATTTTCTTTTCCATCAAATAGATCGCGAACTATGGCATAAGCTGTGACCATCATGCCACAGGCACCGAGTGCCTGCAGTGCGCGCGCAAGTATCAAGAATTCAATAGAGCGTGCTAAGGTGCAAGTAAAAGATCCAAGAGTAAAAACAGCGATTGAGGCAAGAACAATTTTTCTTCTGCCAAAGTGGTCTGACAGGGGGCCGATAAATAGTTGTCCAAACCCACAGACTAGCATAAAAATGCTAAGCGTTAGCTGCACCATGCCATGCGTTGTCTTAAAAATTTTTGGCATTTCAGGCACAGCTGGAATATAAATATCTAAAGCAAAAGCGAAGGTAAAAACGAGAGGCGAAAGAACAAGGAGTGTTTGATAGAAATTTTTGGGGTTCAATGTTTTTGCTCTCCAGGAGCGCCAGCTGTAATGACAAAGCGCATTCCTTGTTCAATAGACATGTCAACGACCTTGACCTTGGACTTTGGCATCATGACAGTAAAGCCCCCAATTTGATAGCTAAAGGGGAGAAAAACAGCGATGTCATCATCATTTCCAATGCCAGGTGGTAGATCATCAAAATTTTCCCGTGTGACTAGGCCAAGAAGGCGTAGTCCTTGAACTTCAATCGTGACAACTTTATCTTTTTTGTGTTCGCCTTTCACTTGAAAAAAACTCATGATATCACAGACAGAAGCATAAAGTGTTTTCACAAGGGGAATTTTTTTCAGAATGCGCTCGCCGAGAGCATATAACTTTTGTATGACCCAATTGTTAATAATCACACCAATAATGAAAATAATTACAAGTGCGACAATGATGCTAAGTCCTGGGAAATAATGCTTGGGACCAATGATCGCTTGAATTGGCGCTCTAAAAGTATCCTCGAGAAAGCCAAATAGCCAAATGACGAGCGCGATTGTGATAATAATAGGGGCAATTGCAAGAAGGCCCCTCATAAAAATTTTCCCCATTCAATACCTCTCGAATTAATTATGAATTATTTCCTAATTGCGAAGCTGCAAAATCCCAATTGATGACATCCCAAAAGCCTTCAATGAAATCAGGGCGCCGGTTTCTGTAATCGATGTAATAGGCATGTTCCCACACATCTAAAGTGAGAATGGGCTTTTTATTATGTTTTAGCGGGGTGTCAGCATTACTTAGAGGCATGATTTCTAATTTTCCTGAGGAGTCTTCTGCAAGCCATGCCCAACCTGATCCAAAAAGTGCCGCTGAAGCGCTTGAGAACTGCTCTTTAAAATTCTCTAAGCTTCCAAAATCTTTTTCAATAGCAGCTTTTAAGTCTCCTTTTGGTGCTCCACCGCCAGATGTAGACATGCAGCTCCAAAAAAACGTATGGTTCCACGCCTGCGCAGCGTTATTAAAAACGCCACCTGTTGTAGACTTTACGATTTCTTCAAGAGACAGATTTTCTTCTGCTTTTCCTTCAACAAGGCCATTTAGTTTTTTGAAATAAGTCGCATGGTGCTTGTTATAGTGATAGTCCATTTGCTCTTCTGAAACAAATGGCATGAGTGCTTTTAATTCGTAGGGTAGATCTGGTTGTGAAAAAGCCATAAATTCCTCTGATTGTTATTGCTAATTTACCGAATTATTATTACAAGTATTAATAACTTCAAGGAAAAAGGTAAATATGAATAGAGAAATAAGGCATCGGAGCTCGCATCCCTGGATTGCAAGACTGATAATTGCTATGACGATGCTCGTATTGTCTTTGATAGGTCTTATAATATCTGATATCTATCAAGATGGGTCTTGGAACTATTGGAGAATCATGGTTCCTGTATTTGCAGCTTTATGTCTTTGGCTTAGTTGGTATTTACGAAGAGCTCAGCACCAAATTGCTCCTATCAAAATATGGCAAGAGATCGCGCACTGGTTTGGGCTTTTTTTAGCAGCCTATCTCATCTCCCTTTTTGTTCATGTGGGGATTTTTGGGAGATTTGAAGGTGGGCTTATCGTGATTACTCTTCTTGCATTAACAACGTTTATTGCTGGAGTCTATATCGAGGTGACTTTTGCAATTATTGGCCTGATGCTTGGGGCCTTTTCTCTTGCTGCGGCCTTTTTGCAAATGTATCTATATTCTATAATGATACCAGCTGCTCTAATCATTGCAGCACTCATTTTTTGGATTATTTATAGAAGTAAAGTGAAATCGAATTTTTCTGAAGACTAGTTGTTATTGCAAAGTTTGATGACAAACTGCCCTTTTCTATTCATTGCTACGAAATATGATGTATGCATATCTACAGATTGATCTGTGGATAAAGTGGAGCATGCATCTTCGATATATAGACGATAGCCTGTTGCAAGCTCAAAAATAACCCGCGCTTGAAGTGTGCGGTTTGTTTGGTTTGCAATCGTAATACCTCCATGAAGTACGCTCTCATTATCAGGCTTAATAAAACTTTCAAAAGGGCGAGTGTCATAAGGAAGGCCAAGTTTTCCAGGGCTTTCGACTTTTACCTCATGAACAATAGGTGTTTTTTGTAGATCTACAGGTTCCATGGTATCTCCAATTTAAGCGGCCCTCTTCATAGAGGGCCAATGTTGACTACTCTTCGAAATCGCGATCCATGACCGTTTTTCTTTTTCCTTTTTCTGCATTTTGCACAGCTTTCATGCATTCTCTTTCAACGATTGCTGTGAGTGCTTCCATTACTGAACTTGAGGAGTTCATTCCTGATTTTTTTTTAATATATGCTTTGACTTTACTTGCAACAACTAGTGTTTCGCCCATGATATCCTCATCGTTTTAGTGTTATAAAAAGTGCTATTTTATCAAAGTCGAATTTATTGAACAGCAGTATTGTCAAAAATCCTATCTTTTCCCAAATTATACACAAAACGATTCAAGAATTGGGTTTTAACTTCGTCAGCTTTTCTTTAGAGTTTTATCCTCACTCGCGCCTTGCCGACCGGCAATGATCGCTCGCTCCGGATCAAATTCTAAAGGAGCTTCCTTGTCAAAATCCCAATTCTTGAATCGTTTTGTGTATAGCATACAATTTCCCCGGTCTTGTGGGTTTGTGTAAAGCTTTGGTTATTAGATAGATGTGATTTTTTCTTGATATTGATTTAAGTATACAAAAGTCTCGCACGCGAATTTACCTAACTAATTAATTAACAATGGAATACGACTTAGTAAAAAAACTTTTATTTAAATAGTTTTTTTGTTATAATTTTAATTTAACAAGTAATAATAAACTAAAAAAAGGAAGTGTAATAACTAGTTTAGTAAAATTTCCAGAAGAAGTGTTATATCAAATACTGGGGCATGTAAATCATAGTGATAGTTCACTCGTTTGCAAAAGATTTCATAATTTGAATCAAGATAGAAACTCTCATGCGATCATCAATAAAACCTATGCTTATCATGAAGATAAGTCTACAAATTTTGATAGGCGGCAATTGCAGGTCCTAGCAAGAAGCGGCTGCTCAAGAATAGAGCGTGTTTGTTTACTTT
>DAOWHK010000137.1 GCA_030641465.1 Parachlamydiales bacterium
ACATCACCCTCATCAATTTCCTCTCCTGCTGTAAAAAGTTCAAGGTATCTTCCTGATGTAACATCCATATTCACTCCGTCCCAGTTGAAATACTTTGTAGCGTCTCCGATATAAAATTTGCCTCTATTGGAATCTGAATCATCAATTCCTAAAATAAATCCCGATTCTGTATTGTCAAAATCTGTTTTTCCTGCGGCGATAAAACTATCACCAGTTCCTTCCACTACGGCCAAAACAATTTGTTTTGAAAAAATATAACGAGTTTAAGGCTGATCTACCTTTATGAAAATTATTATTTTAGCCGGCGGCAGAGGAACAAGGCTTTGGCCCCTTTCCACAAAAAATTCCCCAAAACAATTCTTGCGAATAAATTCAGAGGACTCTTTTTTACAGCAAACTTTAAAGCGGTTTAAAAAAGCAGGACTTGTCCATCAAATCCTAATTTCTACTAGCAAAGAATTTAGCCATCTTGCCAAAGAGCAAGCAAAGACTGTTGCGCCTCAACTTGCAGATCAAGTGCTGATTGAGCCTTGTAATCGAGGGACCGCGGGATCAGTTGCTTTTGCCGTGAAACACATGATGGAAAATTTGGGATGTGAGGAAACAGAAACATTTCTTGTATGCCCTTCAGACCATTATTTTAAAGATGAAATGGAGCTGATTGACGCTCTTTCTGATGCTAAAAGTATAGCAGAAGAGGGAAAAATTGTTCTTTTTGGAAAAACCCCCTCAAGTCCAGAAACGGGATACGGATATGTCAAGGTTGGGAGCCCAATTTCTAAAAGAGTATTTGAAGTGGATAAATTTGTAGAAAAACCTGATGAAGAAAAGGCTAACTACTTTATCAATGAGGGGGATTATCTTTGGAACTTAGGGACATTTGTTTTTCAAATTCGGCATTTTCTCAAAGAATTAGCAGTTCATGCAGCAGCGATTTATCAGTGGTTTCAGAAAGATTTTAAAACGTGTCAATTAGCCTATCAAACGCTTCCAAATATTTCCATCGACTATGCGCTTATGGAAAAATCTACAGAGATTGCACTCATTACAATTGACACGTTTTGGTCCGATATTGGCTCTTGGGATAACATATATGCCCTTTTAGAAAAAGATGATCATCAAAATGTAAAACTTGGGAATGTAGTTGATATTGAAACAAAAAATTGCTTACTTGTTAGCCAAAAAAAAATGATTGCTACAATTGGCGTTGAGGATCTTTTGATTGTAGAAACAAAAGAGGCAATTATTATTGCAAAACGGGGCGAGTCTCAGAAAGTGAAGAAAATTGTGGATGAGCTTTCCGAAGCAGCAGGGAAGTGAGAAACCAATAGATCGCAAGAACCGGGTTTAAGCAAATGGCTGCATCTGAAATAGAAACAAATAAAAAGCTTAGTAGACCAAGAAAAAGCGCTTTTGAATGCGAAGTGTTTCGAAAAGTATTTTTATTTAGTGTAAAAATGAATAGTGGGGCCGTCATTCCAAGAAGGTAGCAGGCAAGGCCGGTCATACCAAAGCATAGAGTGATAAGAAAATAGACAGGCTCTGTAAAAACAAAAGGCTCTGATGGAAAAAATGTGAGCTCTGAAAGCTGAGGAAAGAGTAAACTTCGTCCCCCAAATGTTTTATCAAAGAGGAAGCTCCAGTTAAAGTGAAACTGCTCGATAAATATTAAGTAGAGCACGAGAAAAAGGATAAAAAACAGGGTAAGTTTTATAAAGGGATTTCGATTTTTTCGAAGATAGAAGGCGTATCCAATTTCCACAAATATTAAGCCTACCCAAACTGTGCGGGATAAAGTAAGAAGTGCTGCGAGCGTCACAAGACCTCTTTTGAAAATATTTTTTTCTATTACTTTATATATAGGCATTAGCATGAGAAGACAAATTCCAAAAATATTTCCGTTGTTATAGGTCGAAGTAAGTTTCATCACAAGACCCCGATTATTACACTTTTCACCTACTGCAAAGGCATCTCCAAAAGTGCTTGTTAGAAGGGGGATTTCGAATAACTTTCCTAGGAATAAGTAGGAGAAAAAAAGGCAAATTCCATAGAAACAGATAAAAAAAATGCCGCGCCTTAGGTGATTTATTAGGCTCTCATAATCAATTTTTTCGAGTGCTTCTGAGAGAAACAAAAGAAAAATGTAGGGCAGTGCAATGATATTAATTAAAAATGCAAAAGAGAGGCCGCTTGACGTTGTTCCGTTATTTATATGAGCAAGAATTGCGACTGCTTGAAAAGGGATAAGGCAAAGAAGCGCTAAGACCCGCTCCTTTGTAAGAAGGTATTGCCGTTTACTGGCAAAAAAAGCGCCAAGGGCTGCTAAGCAAAAATAACCCCAGTAGATCGGAATGGACCCAACTATAAAACCGCCTTTTGGAAAATAGAGGAGAAAGGTTACAAGAAGGCACGTGAGATGAAGGATCACGGGCCTATGAAAAAATCTGATTTGTTTCATTTTTTGAGGAAATGAGGACTAAGAATCCCTGCAAGTTTCATCATATCTATTGGATCGCTTGATCCAAAAATTTTTGTCAGTTTTGCGTCTGGAACGATTAATCTTTTGTTTTTTGGGTCTTGGAGATTATTCGCTTTAATATATTCCCAGACTTTTTTAGTAACATTTCCTCTTGTCATTTCCGCTTCTCCAGTAAAGCTCGAAAGCTCAGGAGAAAGGGGGTAAGATGGCATTTTTCGTGCGACTTTGTTCTTTGTAGGACTTTTTTTTGCCGTAGCTTTTTTCCCTTTGGTTGCAGTTTTTTTACCTTTAGCTCCAGCTTTTCCTTTTGTTTTTTTGACATAAGGAGTTTTTGGATGATTTGGGTACTTATCAGGAAGCGTTTCTAAATCATTGCCGATGATGTCGCAATCGGGATAATTTGAGCAGCTAAAGAAAATTTTTCCAAATCGTGAGCGCCGTTGTTGCAGTTTCCCATCGCATCCAATTGCTGGGCAGGAGGGCATATTTTCAGGAAGAGCCTCTCCTTTTTTCGGGATATTTACAATTCCATTGCACTCTGGATATTTTGTGCAGCCGAGGAAAGTTCCAAATCTTCCATAACGAATTTTCATAGGCGATTGACATTTTGGGCAACTTTGATCCCAGTCAAACCCTTCTGCGTAGTCATCTTTGTTAAACTCAAGCGCTTCAATGGGCACTGTAAACTTGCAGTCAGGGTAGTTTGAGCAGCCGTAGAAGTATTTATCCCGTGACCATATTTTATGTAGTTTAGATCCACATTGAGGGCAATCGATATCGGTCAATATTTTTGGAACGTGAGCTTCTTTCTCGGCAACCTCAATCACAGGAAGGAATTTTTCCCAGAATTCTCGGAGAAAGCTTTTCCATTCCATCTGACTTTCTGCAATTTTATCGAGATCATCTTCCATATGCGCTGTAAACTTCGCATTCATAATGATGGAAAAATGCGTTTCAAGCATCGCAGCAATGATTTTCCCAAGTTCTGTTGGTTTGATGAAAAGACGTTCTTTTGTAGTATAGGTGCGGCTTTGGATTTTATTCATGATTGCAGCGTATGTCGATGGCCGGCCGATACCTGATTTTTCCAGTTCTTTTACAAGCGATGCTTCTGTGAATCTTGGAGGGGGCTTGGTAAAAGATTGCGCAGAGTTAACTTTTTGCAGGATTAATGATTGCCCCTCTTTTAAATCTGGAAGAGACTTATCATCATCTGCATGACTTTCTACATCTTCTTTTTCTTGATAAACGGCAAGAAAACCCTTAAATTTAATGATGGATCCAGTAGCTCGAAGCAGCATGTCTTGATCAGCTTTGATATCACAGGAGACAGTGTCGTAGATAGCAGGATTCATTTGCGAAGCAATGAAGCGTCTCCAGATAAGCACATAGAGCTTATATTGATCTGTTGTAAGAAACTGTTTAATTGCGTCAGGTGGGTGGTTAATGTTTGTGGGCCGTATTGCTTCGTGAGCGTCTTGAGCACTTTTTTTCGTCGCGTATTGACGTGCTTTTTCGGGAAGATATTCTTGCCCGTATTTCGATTTAATAAATCCGCGAGCAGCAGTAAGTGCTTCAGGTTCAACTCGTACGGAGTCTGTACGCATATAAGTAATTAAACCTTCAGCGCCTTCGGATCCCATATCTACCCCTTCATATAGACTTTGGGCAATTCCCATAGTTCTAGAAGCGCCAAATCCATAATGACGACTTGCTTCTTGTTGAAGAGTGGAGGTGATAAAACAAGGAACTGGGTTGCGCTTTTTCTCCTTTTTCTGAACAGATGTAATGGTATAGTTTGAGTTATTTAGCTTAGAAACGATTTCTTTTGCTTGGTTTTCATTTGAAATCGTAAACACTTCCTTTCCAGGAATAGGTTCTTTTTCTAGCTTTTTCCCAGATACAGAGTGCAAATAGGCAGAAAAAGAGGCTTTTTTTTCTTCAGCGTGAAATAATCCGTCAATATTCCAGTATTCTATTGGATTGAATGCGTCAATTTCTTTTTCCCTGTCGACCACAAATTTTAGGGCGATCGATTGCACTCGACCAGCAGAAAGACCTCCGTCAGATCCCCGCTTAATACGCCTATAGAGAATGGGAGAAATTTTATAACCTACAATTCTATCAAGTAGCCGGCGCGCTTGCTGCGCATCGACCAAAGATTGATCAATAGAGCGCGGATTTTTAATGGCTTCAAGTACCGCATCTTTCGTAATGGCGTTGAATGTAACTCTTTGTATTTTAGATGCTTTTGGAAGAATTGCGGCGATATGCCAAGCAATAGCTTCTCCTTCGCGATCCGGATCGGGCGCAAGTAAAATATTATCACAGGATTTTGCAGCTTTTATTAATTTTGCAATGACATCTTTTTTTTCAGGAAGTGTTTCATAAGCGGGCTCAAAATCATTTTCGAAATCAATTCCAAAGCCTTTTTTGGGAAGATCGCGGATATGACCGACAGATGATTCCAAGACATAGTCGTTGCTTAGGAATTTTTTTAGTGTTTTGATTTTCGTCGGGGACTCAACGATGATTAATGTTTTTCCCATGCCAAGGGGCTCCGTGCTTTATGTAATTATTTGAGGTTATTCCATGAAATTTTCTTATTTGTAACCACAATATTCGAGGATAGTCATTAGATATATAATTTATTGCACTAATATTTAACAATTTAATTTTTCTGAAAAATATATTGTACTCAGAAATTTCTATAGAGCGAATGCAAGCGCTGAATAAATTTATTTGAAAATTATCTGCAAAATTTGTAGAGTTGTGTGAAATTAATATGGGATTTTATGAAAACCTTTTTTTCCATTCTAGTTGTTTTTTGTGTAGGGTTAACCCTTGGTTTAAAGCAAAGCTCAATCAAAAAGACTTTTAAAAAGAAAAAAGCAAAAGAAAAGCCGCTTATTGCTACGGCTACGCACCCGGTTATTGAAGATAAGCCCTTCGTCGTTCTTGTCATGTCATATAACAATAGCGCCTATTGTGAAAAGAATTTGCAATCTGTTGTGGATCAAGATTACAAAAATTATCGTGTGATTTATGTCGATGACTGCTCGAGCGATGATACCTATGAAAAAGTGCAAAGTTTTGTAACAAAACATCATATGGAAAAGCGATTTACCTTGATTAGGAATGAAAAAAATCAAGGAGCTGCTGCAAATTTTTATTCGTCGATTCACACTTGTAAAGATGAAGAAATAGCAGTTATTTTAGATGGGGATGATTGGTTTGCGCACCCTTATGTTTTGTCGAAACTCAATGCATACTATGCAAGCTCTGATGTATGGATGACTTATGGAAAATACTTGATGTATCCCACCTATGCACCGTCTGGTACTACAGAAATGATTAATCCTAAAATCTGTAGAGAAAGAGGAATTAGAAATCATGAGTGGGTGACATCTCATTTAAAAACTTTTTACGCCGGACTATTCAAAAGAATCCATTTAAAAGACTTAGTGTATCAGGGAAAATTTTATCCAATGGCCTCTGATCTCGCCTTTATGTTTCCGATGATTGAGATGGCAAAAGATCACGTTTATCACGTGCCAGATGTCATGTATATTTACAACGATGATAGTCCCCTCAATGATTATAAAAAAGATGTAGAGCTTCAACTTGCACTGAACGATCATATTAGTGGGCTTCCTCCTTATAGCCCAATAGAGACTCACCCTGCAATAGACTCCTCAGTTGAAGCTGAAATTGATCGAGCTGATCTTGTAGTATTTTCCTATAATCGCCCCATGCAGCTTTATGCGTATTTAGAATCGGCAAAAAAATATATCACGGGGCTTAATCAAATATTTGTTCTTTACCGCTCAGATGAAGATTTTGAAGA
>DAOWHK010000063.1 GCA_030641465.1 Parachlamydiales bacterium
AGAATGGCAAATTCCACCACTTTAACAACCCTTCCCTCTGAAATCCTTTGTACGCATATTTTACCCCGCGTTGGATCCCCGCTTAATACCAGTCTTGTATCACGATACCTACATGCTCAAACAAATCAGGCAGTAGATTCTGAGCTCAAGCGAATGTGGCGTCATCTAAACCCGGAACAAGCCTTTGATCTACAAGCTAGTAAAGAGCTTTATTTACAGGTATTTCAGCAAATTACTGGAAATATTGCACCTCACATGCCCCCTGTTTCATTCGAGCGATTTGTAGAAGCTGTCAATATAGAATCCACCTTAGCATTCTGGAGGCAACTACCAGGTGGCGGTGCTCATCTAGATCAGCAAAATTTTAATGCTTTATCTTTAGATCAAATTAGACAGCTACTTAGTATTTGGATTGAGAACACCCCAGCTGCAAAAAATGTAGCTCATCTAGTGATAAAAGCTCAAACACTTCGGTTTTTGCCACCTGAAATCAAGCAACTTAAGAACCTACACACGTTCGGTACTTGGCAAAATGACCAGCTAACAAATCTCCCTCCTGAAACCTTCCAACTTCTGCAATTACAAGAACTATCCCTCGGGAATTTACAGTTAAGAGATCTACCGGAAGGACTCTCTCAGCTTCAGAATTTAAAAAAATTCTCTCTTAAATGTAATTCTCCAAGTGTCCAACATCAAATCCTGCAGCTTCAGCAATTAGAAACTTTAACATTCAGAGGCAACCTTCTATCAGCTCATCCAATAATCAGTGCTCTTCAAAATTTAGTAAGTTTAATACTTAGTAATAATCAGCTTACAGATCTTCCTCCTGAAATCGGCAATCTGAAGCTTTTAAAATTTTTATATCTTCAAAACAATCAGATTACAGCAATTCCTAGAGAGATCGGTGCTCTTCATAATTTAAAAAGATTAAACCTTAATAATAATCAGATTACAGCTATTCCTAGAGAGATCGGTAATCTCCCATCGTTACAAAGACTATACATCTTTAATAATCCGTTGACAGAACTACCTGAGAACTTTAGTAACGCCGAGCATATAAAAATAAACCTAGGTGTAGCTATGAACTTTGAAATAATTCAAGCTAATACATTTTACAAGTTTTTCCAACTAACTCCTGAGCAAAAAAACAGTGTTTATGGACGCATTTATCACTTAGCTATAGAAGCTGGAGAATCTATTGCTTCCTGGGATCATAGTTATGGAGAACATCATGTGTTTGATTCAGAGGAAAGACTTAATCAAGCCATGGCTGGGATCTAAACTTTGCTTTTCTGTGATTTTCCGACTTTGACAAAGAATAGCAAAATAAATGCAGCTAAAAAAGTGAGAGGAAAGATCGTAAATGCAAATTGAAAATCAGCAATTGAATAGCTGGGAACTCCACTAGAGCGCAAATCTAATAGATAACCAACAAGCGGCTGGAGGATCGCAGATCCAATTGCAATGATGCAGTTTGTTAATGCAATTGCAGTCCCTTTCGCAATGCGGGGATGAAGCTCTATTGCAATAGAGAAATTTAAGAGCTGCGCTGAGGAAAAAAGGCCTACTAAAAATAGTAGAAAAAAAAGAAGTGGCGCCGAAAGCGTTGTAATGTAAATTACTGGAAGTAGCGCTGCGGCTGCAAGTGCGATTCCAAGTAGGGTAATTCTTTTTCTTCTTTGAAAATGATCAGAAATATATCCAATGATTGGCCCTCCAACAATCCATCCCACAAAAATCATGGAAGTTGCAAATCCCGCCTCTTCCTTACTAAATAAATAGGTTTTTTCAAGAAATGGAATGCCCCAAAGGGATGCAAAAGCTGCAGTTGTTGCATAGAACAAAAGAGCAGATGCTGCATTTACCCAAGTATTTTTATTCTTACTTACAATTTTTAAATTGTGTAATAGATCGTGAGAGGCTTTTTGAGCTTCAGCTTTTCTAATAGATGCTGGCATCTCCTGTCTAATGCAAAGAAAAATAATAATAGCAAGCAAGACACCCACAACTCCCAGTCCAAAAAGGGTTAATCGCCATCCATAATTTTCTACAATATATCCAAGAGGCCCTTCTCCACCGACAGCTCCAAGCATTCCAATAGAATTTCCAAGTCCCACAAGAAGGGCGAGCTGCTTTCCAGAAAACCAATGTGAGGAAATGTAGATCATTCCAACAAAGGCAAATGCAGATCCTATTCCCATGAAAAATCTTCCAAGTTCTGCAATACCAATTTGGTTTGCTAAGGCAAATAAAAATGCGCCAATTGCGCAAATAAGTGATGCAAATGTCAGAAGTTTTCTTGCACCAAATCGATCCATGAGTACCCCTACTGGAATCTGCATAGGGGCGTAGGAATAAAAATAAAACGCGCTTAGAGTTCCAAGGGCTGCAGCATCCACACTAAATGCTTTCATTAAATTATCAACCATGACAGTTGGAAATACCCGAAGGAAAAATTCATAAAAAAGAAAGAGAACAGAAAGGCCCCAAATTATCCATCTAAGAACGCCATGATGCTTATTCATAAATCCTCTAATTGCTCTAGATAGGCTCTACCAAGGGGAAAGTCCTTCTGATCAATCGGTTCATCTTTCCGCTGCTTGCGGAAAAGATCAATGATTTTATTCGCGAGAATTTTCCCAAGCTGTACACCTTCTTGATCAAATGAATTGATATTCCATAAAAACCCTTGAAAGGCAATTTTATTTTCATAATAAGAAAGAATCATTCCCATAGTATAGGGATCACATTTTTTTGCAAGTAATAGGCGATTTGGGCGATTGCCTGGAAACACTTTGTTTGGATTATCATTTGTTTTACCAGTTGCAAGTCCAATAGACTGAGCAAATAAGTTAGAGAGTAGCTTTTCTTGACTCGTTGTTCCAAGGTATTCTATATCCTCTTGCATTTGAGCCTCTTTAAATCCAATAAATTCTACAGGCACTGGATTTGTTCCTTGATGAATCAACTGATAAAAAGAGTGCTGCCCATTTGTGCCGGGCTCACCCCAAATGACCGGGCCTGTTTCAAAATCCACAGTAATCGCTTGTTTATCAATTCTTTTACCATTCGATTCCATATCACACTGCTGAAGATGTGCTGGAAACCTAAGCATCGCTTGGGAATAAGGAATAATTGCAGAAGTTTGGTGCTTCAAAAAATTTCGATTCCAAAGACCTAGTAATGCTGAAAGAAGAGGGAGGTTCTCTTTAGGATTAGGGTTTAATGCAATTTGGTCCATAGCATGCGCACCTTTTAGAAACTCTAGATGCTTATCCATACCAAGTGCAAAAGCTAAAACAACGGCCCCAACCATAGATGTCACAGAATATCTTCCCCCAATATAGTCCCAAATATAAAAAGAAGCTTTATATTTTGAAGGGTCATCCATGGGACTACCCTTTCCAGTTACTGCAACAAGGTGATTTTGAGGACTAAGCCCGAGCTCCTGTAATTTATTTCGAATCAATTGCTCATTTGTAAGTGTTTCAAGCGTTGTCCCGGATTTAGAAACAACAATGACAAGGGTTTTACTAAGATTAACTTTAGAAAGAACATCTGCTGCATCATCTGGGTCTACATTTGAGATAAAGTGAACATTTCGCCCTTTTTTCTGATACGCTTTAAGAGCTAAATACATGGCTCTT
This sequence comes from Parachlamydiales bacterium, assembly GCA_030641465.1. Lineage (GTDB taxonomy): Bacteria > Chlamydiota > Chlamydiia > Chlamydiales > Simkaniaceae > DAOWHK01. The sequence continues at coordinate 3,648 of DAOWHK010000063.1, forward strand.
GGTCCAAGATCTGAACCACCAATACCCACTTGTATCATGTCAGTAAAGCCCTCTTTTTCCACATTCTCTAGAAATTTCTTTAATTTCTCTAGCTCCTGATATGCAAGTTTTGTGGCAAGGCGTGCTTTTTCCGAAGGGTTTTGCGTGTCAAAAAAATCGCGCATTGACGTGTGAAGTACAGACCGCTTTTCACTCTCAAATCCTTCAATCTGATTTATCACTTCTCCATTTTGCATTGACTGCATCTTGTCAATGACCTTCGCTTCCTCAGCAAGGGAAAAAAGAGCGTCTATTACAGTTTGATCTACTCTTTCCGCTGCAAAAAATAGAGATAAATTCCCAGATTTTGCAGAAAATTCCTTAATTCTTTTGGGAGTAAGCACCCCCTCTTTTGATAAATCTACGGGAGTTTCTGAAAGTTTCAGAAGTAGTTTAGCCGACTCATATTCCCTAAATGAAACCATATGTAATCCCTATCAGATGATACAATACAAAAAATTGTTTATGGCATAAATCGAAGGATTGAACAACCTTTTTATTTAGAGCATTAAGATGTTTATTGATTAATATTCCAGTTTCCAGCTAAAATTGCGTTCAATATTCATTCGGGGTATAGCGCAGCTTGGCTAGCGCGACTGCTTTGGGAGCAGTAGGTCGGGGGTTCGAATCCCTCTACCCCGAATTTTTCCTCCAGCAGCAATAAAACCATCAAGCTGCCTCTTTCCTTGAGCTGTGATAAAATCCTCCAAATAGATAATTTCATCCAAACCTTCCCACTTTTCTAGTATTTTAAGCTCTGGAATCATACGGAATTTGGTGCCCTTCATTTCTTGAAGCAGTTCTTCTAAATGCAAGCAAATTTCTTCATTCCAAAAGGATTTATCAGGAATACAAACGCCAATTTCACACTGATCTGGCTCTCCAAAGTATCCATTATTCCACCTAAGCGCACCTATTTTTGCAACGCTTGAACGAATACCTAGAAGTATATGACCAAATAATTCTTCTGAAAGAAGGATCGCAATTTCTGCTTGGCTCTTGACTTTTATAGCATCAAAAAATGCAAATACCAAGATCTCTTCTGGAAGCTTTGATGCAAGAGTATGCAAATATTGAGCAAGCGCATTTATTACAAAAAAACGCTCTTTAAAAGAAAGTTCAAGTTGCATTTCTTCAAAATGCTCTTTATGTACTTGATTCCAAACAAACTGCGTCTCATAATCGAGATTTCCTCGAAAAAGTATCACTCCAAATGTTTGCTCTCGAAAGTTGTCCCAAATAATCTCATTAAATTGCTTAATTGCAACCGTGAAAGATAAAAAAGAAGTAGGAGAGCTTAAGGGAAATGAGAGCTTTTCTAGTCCAAAATCTAACTCCCATAGAATTGTCCCACCAAGCTGAATGATTTTTCTCGCCTCTGCAATCTCTTTGTCCCATTTCAAAAGACTCGAAGCTGCCCCGTCTAACCGAATTCGATACGTATTATATTTTGAAGAGTCAAAAGCCCCCTCTTCTTGAATCACAGGCGTAAAGAGGTTTCCCTTACTTGTAAATCCAAAAGCATCATATTCAATTAACATTTTTTTGATTGCTGTATTTTAAGTGATTGATCACGCGTCCTTTCTGACGCCAAAGTCTTTCAAAAAACGAAGTCCCATAATTATCAAACGGAAGCTTTTCCACATTGCTCCATATAGGCAATTTAGCCATCACGCCCATCATTTGCTTAGCATAGGTCAAATCATCCGTTACAAATTCTGCAGTTCCAAAGGGCGCTAATATACGCCCAAGCTCAAGTGCAAAAGACTCTCTAATTAATCGATGCTTCGCATGGCGATCTTTCGGCCAAGGATCTGGAAAATTGACATAAGCTGCATGACAAGAGTCATCTTTCAAATAAGACCTCATGAAAGTAAGAGCTTCGCCGGCTACAATGAATAAATTAGAAAGTCCTGCATTTTCTCTTTTGGAAAAAATTTTTCGCACTCTTTTAAACTGCATCTCAACTGCGATCCAATTGATCTTTGGATTCTCTAGTGCTTTATTAAAAATCCACTCCCCATTGCCACTACAAAATTCAATAAAAACTTTTTGATCGTTTCCAAAAAGAGATGCGTCTTCAAAAGGCGGCATCAGGAACTGGTCGTGATTTTTATAATATTCTGGGACATATAATACGCCCTTACTAATTAATGGGTGCCTTTTCTCCCAACTAAAAGGAAATTTTAAGTCTTTAGGACGCACTGATTAACTCCGAAATTTCAAATTTAGATGGATTGTTGAGAAAAAATCATTTTTGAAGCAACAAGCTAACTATTTATAGTTAGTGGCTTGCGAAAAAAGATTTTTTCAAAAAGACGCTGAAGTTGAAACAAGGGGGTTATTCAGCGCTTCCTTTATGTTTCATAGAAAGAAAGTATAAGGAATCATTGTTTTTCTCGCACTTTGAAAGTATTGATATGCCTAATGGACTATGGCACGTCTGCAATTTTTTTAAATTGCATGCTCGCAACAGTAATACTCGGCGGCTGATCTACCTGACTTAACCAAAGATTAGGATCTACAAAAACATTCGTCTCTGGTAATGGCTCAGTGTTCACAAACTGAATGATATGCTCAGAATGACCATTTGGAATATCATCAATCTTAAATGTTGCAAAATATACAGTCGGTTGATTTTCACTACCAGAGCTGCCCTCTGAATAGGGAATAATAGTATCTGTTGTTTTATTATATAACCCAATTGATCTAACAATAGGATCCAAAGTAGAACTATCAATAGTATCTGTAGAGATTAAGTATTGAAACTGGTACCACCCGTTTTCTAGGATTTTTATCCCTGTAATAAATTCTGTTTGATCTGGCCAAATCGGCACAGCAACAGACTCTATTAGATTTGCTGTTGAATCAAGAGGTTCAAAATCAAAATCAAATGCATTTCCGATTAATAAAGCATAAAAATCGGTAGCAGGATTATCACCAGGTATAAAACTTATTTGTTTCCAAGCTACCAAAGCAACATCTGTTGAAGTTATATTATAAGGAGATACAACCTGAGTTGCAGCAAACTTCCCGCCTGGAAATTGTAGCGCTACGTAACCGCTAGAAGTAGGGGCT
>DAOWHK010000069.1 GCA_030641465.1 Parachlamydiales bacterium
AAAATTGGCACAGTTGGCATTACATCGTATGCGCAAAAAGAACTTGGAGAAGTGGTTTTTTTAGAGCTTCCAATAGTTGGAAGTAAAATCAAATCTGGGGAAGAATCCGTTGTATTAGAATCTACAAAAGCTGCAGCGGATATCTATTCACCAGTCTCTGGAATCATTGTAAAAGTGAATGAAGAATTGCTGCAAAGTCCAGAAAAATTAAATAGCCACCCTGAAGATTCGGGATGGCTATATCAAATTGAGATTACAAATCCAAACGAATTAGATCAGCTTCTTTCCAAAGAGCAGTATCAAGAGCTCAGTTTAACGACATTGACAAGAGACTCTGAAAAATCTATGTGAATGATTGTTCTACCGGGCATTATGTTTTCGATGGGAAATTGGTGCGTTTTTTTTACGCTGTTTTGGGTGTACTCAAGACGGTATCTAACGGTAGCAGAATTTGCTTGCTGACTTGGATTAAAGTGAGAGCGCGCATTTATCTCTTGCGAAAATTTAGTGTCTTCTAAAATAAGATAATGATTTTCTTTTCCAAATTTTGAGATTGCATATAGGGCAACAGATGTTATCGTCTTATCTGTATAGTCTGTAATAATAAATGAATGAACCGTGTTTAAACTGTTTATTGCTGAACTCATAACTATCGCCCTATTATATTTAATTAGTATTTCTATATTATAACAAATATTGTATATTTTATTAATAACATTCATTATTTTAATGTATAATATTGATTATCAAAGGGATAGACTTGCTTAACTTGAATAATGTTTTTAATTAAGAAATGGTTTCTGTATTTACAATATTCCAGTCGTAGAATGTACGTTGGATGTTGATAGCATCTTCAAAAAATTGAATAGAAATTTTTTCATTGACGTTTGGGGGGATCTCTCTTATTTCAAACTCGTAAGTTTTTTTTTGACCGGATTGCGTATATTCAAGGAGGTAGCGTTTTAATGGGATGGTCAGTCCAAAGCGCGCTATAGCTTTTTCTGTGCGATGAAATTCCAGATCTTCATACAGCAGATTTTTTTCCTCTTCTTCGTAGGGAGATAGAGCATACAGCGCAAGAGTTGTAATAGTATCGAGCTTGCCTTCTACGAAAAATGAGTGGGCACTTTTTTGTTGCTGAGGAAGGGGAAAAACATCCCCATTGGGATCGACAATGACATAATCGGGAACCATGATTAGCTACTCTCCTCAATGATTAATGGATAAGTGTCGTCTTGATCGATTTGATCAAGAGATATACCTGTAAATCCCATAAAGGCCATGGCAATTAGGCCTGTTGTTATAAAAGTGATCCCCATTCCTTTTAGTTGTTTTGGAATATTAGAATAGGTGAGTTTTTCTCGGATGGTGGCGATGAGCGCAATTGCTAGCCACCAGCCAAGTCCTGCAAAGGATACGTACGCAAGGTTTGGAAAAAAGGGATAGTCCCGTACTATGGAAAAAAGACAAGCTCCAAGAATTGCGCAGTTAACGGTAATAAGTGGCAGGTACATTCCGAGAGAGCGGTAAAGGGCCGGAGCAAATTTATCAATCACAATTTCCAGGACTTGCACAAAGGCTGCGATCACGGAGATAAAAATGATAAATTCTAAAAAGCTAAGGTTAATGTTTGAGCCTTGAACGCCAAATCGATCTAGCCAGGAAAGGGCCCCGTCGCCTGTAATAAATGTGTGAATGCACCAATTTAGCACGCCTGAAATCGTCAGCACTACAAACACGGCAAGTCCAAGTCCATTTGCGGTTTTTAATGTATTTGAGCAGGCAAGGTAGGAACACATTCCTAAAAAATAGAAGAGTAAAATATTTTGAATTAATGCTGACTGAATGCCGAGGCCGAGAAGATTAATTAAAGAGTAAGGTCCCATCCACATTTATGCGTTTTCCTTGTTTGAATTGATTGTATTCATGAGCCAGATGAGCCCACCTAGGATAAAAAAGGCTGACGGTGCTAGGGCCATAAGATTTGAGTTTACATAGCGATCTGGGTGCAGGGGGGTTGCGTACCAATTTTCCGGTATCACTTGTTTTCCAAAAATGGTTCCGAATCCAAAAAATTCCCGAATGAATCCAACGATGAGTAGAACTATAGCATATCCTGAAGCGGCCCCCAGACCATCTAAGAAAGCGGGAAGTGGAGGGACATTTTTGGCCATCGATTCTGCTCTACCCATCACTAGGCAATTTGTAATGATTAGCCCAACAAATACAGAAAGCACTCTTGACATATCGTAGAGAAATGCTTTTAAGCATTGATCGACGATGATAACAAATAGGGAAATGATGACAAGCTGCGTGATCATCCGTACGCTGTCTGGCGTTTTATTTCTTAAGAGTGAAACTAAAAGAGAGGAAAATCCTGTGACGAAAATAACGGAGAGCCCCATCGTGATTGCAACGCTTAGTTTTATTGTGACGGCAAGTGCTGAGCAAATACCAAGGATCGCCACAAGAATTTGATTATTCTTCCAGAGCTGATCTGTGTAGTAATGTCTAAGTTTCATTATTTGCAACCTTTAGTAGAAATGGGCGATACTCGGCAAGAGATCTTTGGAGAGTAAGACTTACACCATTTGCTGTGATTGTTGCACCGGGAATGCCATCAACGGCACTTTGCCCTTTTGGATCATCTCCATATTTTTCAAAGGCAGTTGTTTTTACAACCGTAATGCCAAGAGGCGCTCTTGCAAAATTTGTTGTTCCATCGGCATTTTTTTGGAAAATGACTTTATTATAAAATTGTTTTTGAAAGGTCGGTGTTGAAATATTACCGCCAAGTCCTGGAGTCTCTTTTTGATCATACCAAGTCATGCCTAAAACAGTATCTCCATCGTTTGCAAGGCCTAGATATCCATAAATAGCATCCCATAGCCCATATCCATTGACAGGGATTACATAACCATATGGGGTACTAGAGGGCTCATTTTTTTCGATGACATATACAAGTTTGTTTGGAAGTTTAGAAAAGCCATATTTTTCATTGTCTTCCATGTATTTTTTTTCGTTAATTCCAGCTTCTTCAAAGGTGCGCATATTGCCCTTTGCGTCAATAAGTCGCATTAAAACTCTTTTTTCTACGATTTTTAGAATTTCTGAAGTTTTAGCTTTTGGAATTTTTTTTCCAAGATAGGGGATGAGTTTCTCTTTTGTCACGTTATAAATCGCAGGCTGTGAGTCCAAGAGAAAAGTTTCTTCATAACTTAAGATATGTGCGGCTGTAAGCAGCTGTTTTGCTTGATATAATGCTCGCGCTTTTTGCTGAGGCTCTTTTAAGGAGCTTGCAGTAACAGATAAAATGAGCGCTGAGACGCAGCAGATGATCGCAACAAAGGTGAGCGTTTTTGTTTTACTTGCAGGTTTTGGCAAATCTTGCACGGCGACACCTTTGATTGCGATTTTGGGAAAGGTGATCGAAAAGAGGGGCAAAGACGTTACCAAATAGTATGGCCAGCATCACCCCTTCTGGAAATGCGGGATTGATAAGGCGTATGATAATGACAAGTGCTCCAATTGTGAAAC
>DAOWHK010000030.1 GCA_030641465.1 Parachlamydiales bacterium
AGCTGTAGCTCGTGCAGCTTGAGGCACATGAGATCTGACATCTCTATGACATATATCAACGCCTCTTTCAGTTGCAGCCTTTCCTGCTCTATATCCTCCGCATGCAGCTGTTTGAACAGTACTTGGTCCGCAGTCTCCAGATGCAATTACAGGTGCAGTAGCGGCTGCAGCTCCAATAGCGCCACCACATGCGCCAGCAGCATCTCGATTTTGATGTGCACAATCAATGCCAGCTATTGTTTGCTGACCAACCTGATTGCATGTAGCTGCAATACTTGCTCGCATAGCAGCTTTCATTTGTGCACGTCTTTGCGCGGGGGTGTCAGCAAGAGGTACTTGTTGTGCTAGTTCTTGTCCTGGTTGGAATGCAACGATTGCCATAATCATCTCCTTATTGGATTTTGAAATGGAATCAGTCTAGAAAGAGTTGAGGATTAAAGTAAAATAAAATTTTAAATAGTAATGTGGAAGGGCTTATATTATTGAGGTAATTTCTTCACTATGAAGATAATGATAGCAAAATCATTGCTAACCATATGGCTGATATTAGTGATCAATATTTTCTAATAATTTTGCCATTTGCTCTGGTGAAGGCAGTTCTCCCTGCAATTCTTTGGGCAATCTTTTAACCAAATGATAAGAAGCAACATTAATTGGCTTGGTGGAATCTTTAAGCGCATATTCAACTACAGTTCTCTTCTTGCTTTTGCATAAGATAATGCCGATCGATGGATTTTCTCCCTCAAGACGAACCTTGTCATCTAGTACGGCCAGATAGAATTGCATTTTTCCAACATGCTCCGGAATAAATTCTGAAACCTTCAGTTCTACTGCAATAAGGGATTTTAAACGTCTATGATAAAAGAGGAGATCGATGAAAAACTCCTGTCCTTCAAGTTCAATGCGATATTGAGACCCAAGAAAAGATATTGACGTCCCTACTTCTCTAAGAAAGGATTCGATGTTTTTTACAATACCCCTTTCAAGTTCCTGCTCGCTATGTTCATCGCCTAATCCTAAGAAATCTAAGGCGTATTCATCTTTTACAACTAAAGCAGCCTCCGGATGCAAGTTTGTTGGAAGATTATCTTTAAAATTGGACTGAGCAATCATGGTCCTTTCGAAGGTTCCTCCTTCTATATGATGAATTAATACCCTATAGGTCCAGCCGTTTCTCTTCGCCATTTTCATGTAAAACTCTCTTTCTAGAGGATCCTTACACTTAGATAAAATGGCCACATTATGAGACCAGCTAATTTGTGCAGACAGTGTCTGCAATTTTTCATTACTCCTGTATGAAGAATATAAGTCTCTCATAGTGTACAGATTGCGGTAAGAAAACCCTCTTATTCCAGGGAACGACTTCTGGAGATCAGTAGCTAATGTTTTGACTACAGCCTCTCCCCATTCCCCGTTTTCCTGTTGTTCGTGAATGGTTCTTCCTATTTCTCTATAAATCTCAATAAGCTCGCGGTTCACCGAGTTCATAGCCCTTGCTTGGGCAGATTTAATCTTAGAACTTATGGAATGCAGAATATTGGCATATCCTTTGGGCAACTTAGCTGGTAAATCATTCTTTTGTAAGACAGGTTTTTTCTTCTTAGTCATTTGGTTCGTCCTCTATTTCTTTCTCAAAAGGGTGCTGATTTATCGGTTTTATTCATTAACTGAGTCTTTGATAAACTAGTTGTTGAGAAGGAAGAGTATATATTATTTAGGTAATTTCTTCACTGTGAAGATAATATCATCGAAGTCATCATCTAAATCACCATCATTGCAGAAGTATCGTTTACCATCTTCAATGTCTTCAGAATACATAGCGGATCCATTCCCTTTTCCTAATAGCCATTCTCCACTTCCATAATAACAAGGTGTTTTTTTAGGTTTATCATATTTAAAAAATCCCTCTTCGGTTCCTTTACCCCACCCCTTAAGACGCATCCCCCAATATCCAGTAACTTCAATCTCCCAAATATTACAAATGGTAATATGATCTCCTTTTGTAAAGACTGTGAATTCGATATTTTTAACATCCAGAACTTCGGAATCTTCCCAAAAAAGATGTTTGCAGAATTTGCGCTTGTTTGTTCTTGTACCATTTATTTTTATGTACCCATCAAAAATTCCAACGCCAAATCCTTGAATAAACTTGCTATTGGTCTTTTCTATGGAAAAGATAAGAACTTCTTTATTTTTAACAGGGAATCGATCAAATCCAGAGACTTCTTTACCTTTGTAGCTCACAGTTTTTGGCCATTGTGTATGATCTGGCGTTGGTTGAAATATCTTTTTAAAGTTTGTCATTATTCAATTGCCTATATATCTATACGAATCTTGTTTATCATATATTGCCGGTATTATTGGGGTGACAACAAACAAACCACAATCTCTTTGAGCCGAGTCATGATGCAATTCTAGGTACATTTCCAAAATCCGTACGGTTATTGATAGGTTGTCCCTATTTCAGTTTTCTAATAGAAGGTGCTAGGAAACTAATAATGTAACTGGTTCAAATGTAACGGTTTTAATTTTTTCAGTTTCAAAAGCATTTTTTATTAAATCACTTACAACAAATAATGGAGAAGCAAACACACTGTCTTTAAACGGCTCTCTTAAAGCAGAAAGTCCAAATCGCTCATAAGTTATTAAAATGTTTTTCGTTAGGAAATGAGAAGGAAGATTTTCATAGACTAGTGATAATTTCTCAGGAGAGTTATTAAAATACCCATCTCTTTTACAGTAAGGGCACTCACCTTCTTTGATATATCCGTCTGTTTTATGAGAAAATGAAGGCAATATCGCCTCTCCTCTTAGTTCCATATATGGCAGTTGATTTTTTTGAGTATTAAACACCTTTGCAAAGCAGTCAATACCAGCCTTAGAAAGATGTTGCACGAGAGTCATATCCATTAATACTTCTCGATCTAGCGTATAGAAAATCTTCTTCTTTGATTTTTTTAATTCAGAAATGAATCTAGGTCCAATTGGTTCTGCTCCTGTACCACAATATTTGCAGGATTTGGACAAATCATATCGTGTTCCAGCAGATGGACCTCCAAAGGCATTCATCAAATCATTAATTTTTAAATTATATAACATATGCATATTAGGATTATTCATTGAAAATAGTGTTCAATTGATTCTAAATAACCAGGGTAATTTTTATAAACTTCTTTATATGTTTCAAGTACCTTTTTTTTAGAATGTAATTCATTTTGGGGTAAAGCTTTTAATAATTTATTCGTAAGGCTGGCATGTTCTTCTCTAGATAAAATTTGTGCAGGGGCTTTGGCTAAGTCTTCTTTTGGATATCTCCATGCTCTAAGATGTCTTTGCTCAAGAATATGATGAGCTTGTATTTCTCCCTTTTTTCCTTTTGTTAATTTTTGTAACTCCTTATATGACCGAATAGGACTGTCTTTTCCAATAGGAATTTCACGATGAAAATTTCGTAATTTAGTGAGTGGATTTTTTTCACCAATTGTACCAGGAGGTGGAAGGATTGCAGTTTGTTTGCCAACTTTCTCATCCCAGCTACGTTGAACTTCTTTTGCTTCCGGAGTATAACGATGTGCTTGATTTGTATCAAAAGCCTGATCAATTTTTTCATGACATGTTGCTTGTAGATCTTCATAAACTTCCATTGGATGCTGAGAAGTATTTAATTGATCTGGCTTAGTTTTTAAGGAATCAGGTAGCCAGTTTTCCTGTATCTCTTTAGCCTCAGTTGCTATTTGAGGGAGGATCGCAACCAGGTCTGCTACAGCATCAAATGTTTCATGTGCAAGGTATGCTCCCATATCCCGAAAGGTTTCCCTAACAGACCTTGTACCATCAGTTTCTATGAAATTAGTGGCAATGAGATGATCTTCAATAATCATATCCTTAAAAGACTCACAACTTTCATCAAGAATCATTTGTAGCTTGGGTGCTTCTTCGGTTGGTATAGTAGTTGTGACTTCTTGGGAATGAAGTTGGGGAGGTAACTGTTTTTCCTTCGCAGGGCTTTTTTTATCCCTGTCTATGCTGGATGCAGCACCTGCGGCTCCTGCTACAACGGCCGGGGATGCCGCAACTACGCATATTACAACTGCTGCAGCTACAACAACAGCCGTTCCTATCATTACGGCTGTTTTGTGCTTTTTGATAAACTTTTTTGTGTTTTTAAACGGCTGTTTATACCAAGCAGTGCACAGCATCAATTCCATATCACCATAGAAAATAGTCGGTGAATACAGATAATCGGTCCCCATATCATAAGAATAAGCAATTTCTTCAGGGGAGTCGTCTTCATTAAACATCTCTTCAATGTCCAACTCTAAAGCAGATTCCTCATCTGTATCATTTGGTAAAATGCCAGCTCTTGCAAGGTCTGCTATGAAGGCTTGAATTAATGGAATATCCTTATCCTCATATACGTCATCTAATTCCCCAGATTCAAGTTGATCAATCCAATCGAGAATTTCATCATAAGTCCACGTAGAAAGATTTGGTATTTCAGAACTGATATCTCTGACATTTACTTCTGATTCGATAGAAGTAGGATAAAAGGGAGCGCACGGGTGCGCAATGATGGTAGGCGTTGTTAATAGAAGTAGGATATTGACAATGAGTTTGATATACTTCAAAATTCCACCCAGAATTAAGATGATGCATGAGAAAAAAGACACCCTAGCATAGCCTAAGTTTTTTGAGCTAATAATAATCAAAAGCCGAGTACATGAGTGGATACGATGTGACGCAGGAAAGCCGCCCGGAGATGGCGACTTTGGAAAACATCATTTATTTGATGATCTTGAGAAATTTCATGAGGCAATGCACTTACTCTCTCAAGCAACACGCGCTCTTCTTTAACGGATAAGCGAAATTTCTCAGGGATTTTTGTGATCCGCAGATAACAGCTCTCGTTTCCAGATCATGGGCAGACAATACAAAAGCAATGATAATCGGATTTCATGCAGATTTGTTTTGATTTGAAGAAGTTTGAACCAGTTTGTTCATGACTAAAATTATACCTAGAGAAAGCGCTGCATTATAAGCAGAAATTGGAATTGAGAATAAAGACCAGGATGATTTTGTGCAGGAGGGGAGTTTTTTCAACTGAGTTGTTAGATTGGAAAAGTTATCGATAATTCATTAGACTCTAAAGTATCAATACCAGCTTGAGAAAATATTTTACCAATCTCCATCGATCTTTTAACTTTTAGTTTGCGTTCCTTATAAAATATACTTTTGACATAAAGACCCCGATTAAACTAAAATTCTTTCTCAAAATACCCGCAGGAATCCATTATGGCAGCCGTTTCCATAACACCTAGTCTTACTAATCCGCCTCCTTCATTACCCCAACTTAAGGAGTATACCCACCTTCAACTTATCTACATTACGGACCATTTTGAAGCCGTTGCAGCAATGGTTGGTGGAACAGCGATTGGAACCCTCTATCGGTGCGACCAAGATAGGTCGACCTGGTTTGGGAAGGTTGGAAACGATTTAAACTTCGATCAAGACGATCCCAACTCTTGGCGCTCACGGACAAAGAAAGGGATGAACGGCGAT
>DAOWHK010000228.1 GCA_030641465.1 Parachlamydiales bacterium
AACGGTAAATTGGATAAAGGCCACTATGACAAATTATCAAATTATCGCAAAAAAATTTCGACCCCAAACTTTTTCAAGCGTTTGCGGACAGACCTCGATTGTTCGCGCTTTAAAAAATGCAATTCACTTAAATCGCCTTGCAAATGCATATCTTTTTTGTGGATCCCGAGGCACGGGGAAGACAACACTTGCCCGCATTTTAGCAAAAGCGATCAATTGCCAAAACCCCACTGCAGACTGCGAACCTTGTAACCTATGTAGCAGCTGCCGTGAAATCACGGCCGGTAGATCTCTTGATGTGATTGAAATTGATGGTGCATCAAATCGTGGGATTGATGATATTCGGCAATTAAGTGATACGGCCGGTTATGCTCCAGCGCATGGAAAGTATAAGCTTTATATCATTGACGAAGTCCACATGCTGACAAAAGAGGCTTTTAATGCCCTTTTGAAAACACTCGAAGAGCCACCCTCTCACGTTAAATTTTTCTTCGCTACAACCGAAGGACACAAAGTGCTGCCGACAATTGTCAGTAGGTGCCAGCGCTATGACCTAAACCGTATATCAAGTAACGAAGTAATTGGTAAACTTAAGATCATTGGAAAGCAACTCGGAGTAGTAATTGAGGACGAAGCATTAAATGCCGTTGCTGATTTATCAGAGGGAAGTCTTAGGGATGCAGAGTCGATGCTTGATCAATTGATTTGTCTGTCTGATAAAAAAATCACGCAAAAAATAGTCAACGACGCTTTTGGACTGCCTTCAAAAAAGATGTTTTTTCGTCTAGACGAGGCTATTTACAATAAAAATCTCTCCTTTGCATTTGAGCTAAGTCAGGAGCTTTTTTCCTCAGGTACTCACCTTGTGCATTTTGTGGAAAATTTAGCCAGGCATTATCGAAATATCCTAATGTTCAAACTTCAAATCCCAATAGATCCTCTATCAAAGGACGAAAAATATACAAACTCCGCCGAGCTTTATACAGAAAGTCATTGCCTGTATATCTTAGAATATCTTACGAAATGGATCCAAGAAATCCACCTTTCGAGCTTTAAAAGGATTAATATCGAGATGATTTTACTTCATCTCCTTCAGAGTAAAGATCGCATATCTATTGACGTGCTTGTAAAGCGGCTTGCAGCTCTTGAAACAACAGATGCGCCTGTCGAACTGCCAAAAGTGGAAATTGCAAAAATACCCCTACCCCAATCTGATGAGCCTAAAATCAATCCCCCTATTTTAGAGAAAGAACCTGAGCAAATCAAAAAACCTGTGGAAATAGCTCCTATAGCGCCCCAATCTAATGAGCCTAAAATCAGCCCTCCCGTTTTAGAGAAAGAGCCTGAACAAATCAAAAAAAATGTTGATAAGCCCTCTTTTTTTGAAAAACAACACCGATATGATACGATTTTGCAATTCGCAAGCATTGAACTAAATGGTTCTATTAAAAAATAATTTACCTCCAAATTTCGTAGAGGTATAGTGGATTAAATCTTGATTGATAAAATCGGCTGACTAGATTTTTTTATAGAACAAAGCTACAGATGGATTTTATCAATCAAGATTTAATCCACTATATGTTACAATTATGCATACATAATAACTTGAGGATCTATCCATGGGAAGTGGTTTTTCAAAAATGAAAAAACAAGCGCGTCAATTTGAAGAGCAGCTTCAGAAGATGCAAGAAGATTTAAAAAGCGTAGAAGTACAAGGACAAGCTGGAAATGGCCTTGTAACTGCGACTCTTAGTGGAGAAAAGGAATTAAAGGAAATATCTATTAATCCTGAATGCGTGGATAAAGAGGATATCGAAGGTCTTCAAGATCTCATTCTGGAATCGATGCATGATGCATATAAAAAACTTGAAGAAAAGACTCCGGCATCCCCTCTTGGCGGCGCAGGCCTGCCCTTCGGATTTTAAATTTATACCTAAATTGATAAAATCCACTATAAAAAAAGAGTAGCTTCTGTTTTTTCATAATGCATGATTAAATGATCATAAATCTTTTTTGCATCGTTCATATTGAAGACTTCATAAGCAAGAATTTTGGCAGTTTCGAGGGATTCTCTTCTGATCATATTTTTTATTATAGGGATCATTTTTGGTGCGCAGGAAAACTGACGGATCCCCATTCCAAGAAGAAGCGGTGTAAAATAAGGGTTGGAAGCAAGTTCACCACAAACACCAAGAGACCTTTTTTGCTTACCTGCATCCACAATCACTCTTTTAATCAACCTAAGAACACTTGGATGTGAAGGCTTGTAGTAACTTTGTACGTTTTGATTTTGACGGTCCACTGCAAGGGTATACTGAATCAAATCATTTGTTCCAAGGGAGATGAAATCTGACTCTTTAGCAATAAGATCAGCTGTTAGCGCTGCAGATGGCACTTCAATCATTGATCCTAAAGGAATGTTTTTTATGGGAACATGACCTGATCTTTCAAGCTCTTCCTTTACTTCCTCGACAAACTGCCTTGTTTCAATAATTTCAGATACATCAGAAACAAGAGGAATAAGAATACGCAAATCTCCATAGATGCTAGCGCGAAGTAATGCCCGAATCTGACGACGAAAAATCTCTTTATTGTTTAGAAGCAACCTAATTGCGCGGCATCCGAGCGCTGGATTTTTTCCTTCTCGAAAAAAGGAACTTTCGCCTTTATCTCCCCCAACATCAAAAATGCGAATGACAACAGGAAGCCCATCGGCGACTTCTAATACTTGTTTATATTTTTCAAACTGCTCATTTTCTTGGAATTGATAGAGGTCATTCTCAATAAGAAATTCTGATCGAAAAAGTCCAACGCCAGCAGCGCGGTGCGTTTTTAACTTTTTGAGGTCATCTAGGCGTTCAATGTTTGCTAAAACCTCAATTTTGCACCCATCTTTTGTCTGAACATCAAGATTCTCTTCATCTACGAATCGAATATACTTTTTTGCTAAAATGGCTTGTAATTTTTGATATTTGGCAAGCGTTTCTGGACTTGGATCTACAATCACATCACCAGATGTACCATCAACGATAACCGCAACTTGCCCGTGCTTTGACAAACCATGGAAATCAATATCTACAATCACATAGGGAATGCCTTTCGATTGAGCAATAATTGCTGCATGAGAGGTTTTTCCACCATATGTTGTAACAAACGCAGTAATGTGATTTTCTATTACAGCTGCTGCGTCTGACGGGGAAAGTTCTTTAGAAAAAACAATGCATTTTTCAGAAAAGATATCAATTTTTTCCGATTTTTCCTCAGAATATAGATTTTTCATAATCCGTTTCGAAAGATCTTTCACATCAACGAGTCGCTGCTGAAAAAAATGATCGGAGATTTTACTAAATTTGTTTTCATAATCTCCAATTACCGAGTGAAATACAGCTTCTGTATTTTTAAGCATCACCCGAATTTTTTCCTCTACATTCGTTGTCATTAATGGGTCATCAAGCATTTGAATATGCGCATCAATAATTGACATCGCATCGCTCGATCCTTCCCTGACTAAATATTTTTGCAACTCATGCAAATCTTGCCGGCTAGAGGTAATAGCACCTCTATAGCGGGAGATTTCTTCATCAATTGCAGAATGCGGAATCTCAAATTCAGGAACGGTCTCCTGAAAATCATCTTGCGCAAGTAAAAGTGTACCAATTGCTATGCCATCACTTACAGGTATGCCTTTATAACGCTTTTCTGATGAGGATTTGCTCATGACTTTTCCTTATCTAGCTGACTTGCAAAAACACTTTTGAGTTTTAGCATTGTATCTTCTGCATCACCACCCTCTATTGTGACTGTGATCCATGCATCTTTTGCAGCTGCTAAAACGAGTATGCTCATCATACTGCGGGCATCAACCGTTTCTTTCTTATGAGTAAAGTGCACTGAAGAGTTAGACTCCATTACAAGTTTTGCTAAAATAGACGCAGGCCTAATATGAAGACCTAAAGCATTTTTGATTTGAAGGTTCTCACTGAGTTTCAATGGAAAGTCTCCTTCTTGTCGCAATTGCTTCGAGTAACTTCACATTAAACTCTTTTGCAGAATTATATCCCATTTGTTTTAATCGATGATTCAATACGGTTGTCTCAAGCAGGAGAACAACATCTCTGCCAGGTTTCACAGGAAGAAGGTATTCGGGCACTTTAATTCCTAAAAGTTCCTTATATTTTTCTTCAAGACCTACACGATCATAGAAGTGATTATCATCCCAGGCTTCGAGCTTTACAATCATATCAATTCTCATTGATTCACTAATACATACAGCGCCATAGAGGTGCGCAACATTTATTATCCCGATTCCTCTAATTTCTAGCAAATGCCGCGTAAGCTCTGGACCTTTTCCCTCTAAATACCCCCCTTCTGTTTTCTTTACCTGCACAATATCGTCAGAAATCAAGCGATGGCCCCTTTCGATAAGTCCAAGCGCCGCTTCACTTTTTCCAACAGAGGAGTCTCCTTGAATGAGTATTCCAATACCAAAAGCTTCCACTAAAGTTCCGTGACAAGAAAGGGCTTTTGAGCATTGATCTCTAAGTAGAACGGTGAGCTGATTTTCCAGTTGCATTGCTGGAAGGTTGGATTTAAAAAGAGGGATTTTATCTTCAAGACAAATTTGAAGTAGTTCCAGAGGGATACGAAGTCTTTTTGAAACAAGGACTGCTGGATTTTGATTAGAAAGGATTCCCCTTAAACGGTGTTTTCTTGTATTCGAATCTAACTTTTTAAGATATTCCATCTCTTCCGCTGCAAAAAGTACAATTTGTCCCCGTTTTTCATCCTTTATTAGTCCTGTTAGAGATAGCCCTGGACGATATATTTCAGGAATCTTGATCTTGCGAAGCAGATCCACAGCATCAACCACAAGAGTCAACCCAAGCTCCTTTCCATATTTCTGATATAGCTCTTTAACCAGTATCACCTAAATAAATTCCTTCTGCTTTGATAATTTTCCATAAAATGGGATTGATGATGAGCTAAGGATGAGTTCTTTGCCAGCATAGATTTCCCTTTGAGCCCTTGTGACATCGTCTGAAACTCTATTATAATAAACACTTGAATCCATAGGAAAATCTTGGTAGAGTTTTTATTTCTATTTATCATTAATAGAGACTACAAGAATTTGTATAAAGTCTTTTTTTTAATTTGTTAATTAACTTTTATTGTTTTATAGAAATAATAAAGAGGTTTATAAATCGATGGCATACCCTAAAGTTGTAATTATTGGCGGTGGTTTTGGAGGCATTAATGTTGCTAAAGCTTTAAAAAAAGCAAAAGTTGATATTTATATGATCGACAAAAAAAATCACCATCTTTTTCAACCCCTGCTCTATCAAGTAGCAAGCGCCGCCCTTTCCCCAGCAGATGTAGCAACGCCTCTTCGCGAGATCTTAAGAAATCAAAAAAATACAACGGTGATGATGGGCGAGGTCGCCTCGATCGAAAAGGAAAAAAAATTCCTTAAGCTGACAAATGGCGATATTTTCTCCTATGACTACCTTGTAGTAGCAACAGGGGCTTCTCACTCCTATTTTGGAAATGAGCAGTGGGAACCCATCGCGCCAGGTTTAAAAACTGTAATGGATGCTCTTCGCATTCGAGAAAAAATCCTCATTTCCTTCGAAAAAGCAGAGCGCTCAGACAGCATTGAAGATGCTGCAAAGTATCTAAATTTTGTGATTATCGGAGGAGGTCCAACAGGTGTCGAAATGGCAGGATCTATTGCAGAAATTGCTCATAAAACCATGTTTAAAAATTTCAGACGCATTCGCCCTGAAAAATCAAAAATTTATCTCATCGAAGGCAATTCTCGCGTACTACCTCCCTATCCAAAATCCCTCTCTATCAGGGCAAAAAAAGATCTCGAACGGATGGGAGTTCGAGTTCTTACTGGTAAAATCGTTACAAATATTACCAAAGATGGCGTTCAAGTCGGTGATGATTTTATTGAAGCGAGAAATATTATTTGGGCCGCTGGGAACCAAGCCTCTCCCCTAATAAAAACGTTAAACATCCCACTTGATAGACAAGGGCGCGCAATGGTGGAAAAAGATTTATCTATTCCAGATCATCCCGAAATTTTTGTGATTGGGGACGCCGCATGCTTTATTGGAAAAAAAGGAGCTCCTCTTCCAGGAATTGCACCTGTTGCAATTCAAATGGCTCGCTACGTCGGCAAAGTAATTAAACGTGGCCTACCAAAAACAAAACGCATTTCCTTTAAATACTTTGATAAAGGTAGCATCGCAACTATTGGAAAAGCTCGCGCTGTTGGGTATGTTGGAAAATTCAAGCTCCAAGGATGGTTTGCATGGCTTGGCTGGGGATTTATTCATATCGCCTACCTTGTCTGTTATCGCAGCCGATTTACCGTCATGTTAGAGTGGTGTTTCCATTATTTTACAGGTCTTCGGGGCGCACGCATCATTCATCATTCGATTGACGAGAGTAAAAAATAAGTTTATCTTGCTTGGATGTCTATCCGTTTTTTTCGTAAACACCCAGCGCTTGCGCTTGGAATGTATTTAACAATTGGCAGCGGAGCTTTTTTTCAGCCAGTTGTACTATTTGCAATCATTCCCCTGCTCCTTGCAGAAAAAAGGGCAAGCTGGAAAGGGATACTTTTGACCGCCTTAGCCTTTTTTTATACGAAATCGCTTTATCAACTCCCAAGCGATAAAGAGGTAAGAGGCGATGCCTATTTCAAAATTCTCTCCATTCGAACACACCACACACCCTTTACAACCTGTATGCGATATGAGGGCATTTGCGTCCGTTTCCAACAAGCAGGCTCTGAAATACCTTCTGCAAAAAACATTCCCTGCAGCATCTATGTGCCTTGCAAAAACAGACCTATTGGAAACATTGACTATGTCATAAAAAATATCGATCTCATAAAAATTGCACCCAATCGGCATATCCTTAAGCTAAATAAATCCACTTCATGGATTCAAGCAAAACATAGCAAAAGTTTTGCAGAAAAACGCTTTACCCTAAAAAAATCCATGCAAACCTATCTAAAATCCCACTTTCGAAACAAAAAGGTGTATCATTTAATGAGCGCACTTGCGACGGGTCATTTAGAGCACCGCAATCTCTCCTACGAATTCGGAAGACTTGGATTACAACATGTCGTTGCAATCTCTGGTTTTCACTTTGCACTTATTGCACTTTTTTTCACCCTCTTTCTAAGAATTTTCCTATCCCTTAAAGCATTAACAATCTGTTTGATCCTCTTAGTTACTCTTTACTATTTCTATATTGGAAACTCCCCTTCTATTCTACGTGCATGGATTGGAATGATGGTGCTTCTTATCGGCATTGCATTAAACCTAAAAACAACAGGCCTGAATTTACTTGGGATTGCACTATGCTATAGTATTATCACGG
>DAOWHK010000168.1 GCA_030641465.1 Parachlamydiales bacterium
CCAAGTGCTAAGCTGCGCTCTAATCTCTTCTAATGATAATCCATCAAATGTTTGCTGGTTTACGTAAGTCTGACCTCCAGGTAAACTCTTCCAGAGCGTTAATGAATCTCGAATTTTTTCCGCCTCAATAAATCGCTCTAATGACACATGCGGAAAGTGAGGAGCTATATTTTTTGGAACTGACTGTAGTGTCTGCTTATAAATTTTTTTAATAACCTCTAAATCTGCATATGTTAAGGTTTGAGTGCTGTTCAAATGATAGAAAATCCGTTGCAGTTCATGGTTTACCACAGCGTTTGTTTGCTCATTCCAAGCCCGTGATACCCTACTTGTCACTGCAGGAGCTCCCACGTATCTAAGTATATGTTGTTGTACCTCAGCTGAAAAAGATGAAATAGCGTCTGCTTCAATTGGATTGCTCATTTTATTACCTTTTTTTGTTTTCAACAATTAGATTGCAACAAATATATCAATTAAATTGAGTGGTTGCAACTATTAAATTAATTACTTTTTTTTAAACAAATGAGAATTACCAACTAGCGATAGATTCTGGATTGAGTAGTCATGATCGAAGGCTAGAGCAATTTAGTTTTTGCTACTTATAGGAGTCTTTATCAAACATAAATATTTTACAATTAATTACTTCTAGTTATAGTAAGTTGTGTTTTTTAATTGAAAAAAAGGTTTTAATGTGGCTGCGTCAGCAATTGGTAGTATATTAGCTAAAAAATTTAATGATCCTGGTTTCGAATGGCTGAGCAATCAAGAAAAATTCGAAGCAATTGAAAGAGTTTGTGTGAGTTTGCTATGTTTTGAGGCGCAGCCACATAAAAAATTACAGGAAAGAGCTACAGATCTCAGCGATTTTTTTATAAATCATGCAGAAATAGCGACTCTTACTCATGAAGTGCATGACAAGATTAACACTTTATTCGATCGAATACTGAGACCTAGCAAACTTGATCTACTCTGTAAGTTTGATCCTCCATTAAAGACCGAAGGTTTTTCAAGTGTGAGACATTTGATTTTAGAGTCAATATATAGTTGTAAAAGTTGTGAAGAAGATGGACTGACTATGGTAAAATCCCTAGAGACCGATGAAATTGTACTGCTTCTTCAAGAATTTGAGAAAAAGTATCCAAAGCAAAAGCTAAGTGAAATTGCAAAGACCTTAGGTAAGAATGAGATCCAGATAGAGATGATCGCATTATGTTATGCAATAAAAAATTGGGTAGATGAGCCAATCACAGCGGTTTCAAAGAATGCATTGCAATGGTTAAAAAGTCAAATTTCTAGCACTTGTGATCGAGTCCAAGATGGGGGATGTGAGGGCTTAAATTTACTATTTTCCTATCTTTTAAACATGAGCTTGCAAGAATTTAATCAAATGGAAATTGCATACTGTGAGAGCCTGCAACTTTTCAAATGTTTAAGAGAAGATAAAAGCCTTTTTGAATTAGAAGACAGTTTGCTGTATATAGAACGGTTCATTCCGAAGGATTTCAAATCAAACCCTTCCTATTTTGTAACTCTACAAACAAGAGTTCAAAGAGTTTCAAGCTTTTTGGAGCAACAAGGTAGAGCTCAAAAAGCCGAATATGAAGCTGCATATCAGGAATTTATAAAAATGAAACGTGATTTTCCTGAAATGACAAGCAAGAGTCAGTGCGTATTAATTTAGTTTGTATAAACCTTTTTAAAATAATTATTAACAATTTCTAGTTATTATGTTTTATTATGGTCGAATTAAATTATTAATATATTTAAAAATATAAATTTGTTATAATTTAATTAGTTTTTAATAAAAAAGGTTAATATCTTATGTCCGTAGAAATGTTGCAAGCACTTAATAATGAGTGGCATAGAGAAATGAGAAGACTTCCGCCAAATCATAGTAACTTAGGAAGTGAAATAAAGAAACTTTCAAAACAGGTATGTAGTCCAGAGTCTATTGCTATTGTGGCTAGCTTTTCAAAGAAATTTCAAGAATTTACAGAGTTAAAACAGGCTGAGACTCAGGAAGCGTTTAATCGATTAAAGAATCGATATGTGGAGTTGGCAGGTGGTGAATTGACAGAGCTTGGTGAAGTTCGCTCTAGTATGAGTATTATTGAACAATTCATTGCTACAAAGACCTGCTTGGATGTTGAATTTTGTAGTGACGTAATCGCATTTAGGTTACATCATGGTGCATCTTTGGATCCAATTATTCTAAATCCTGATCCAATGATAAGCAATTTTATGGAATATTTTGCAGAGCTTGGAAAGAGTAAAGAAGAGCTTCAAGTGTTATTATTTTATTTAACTCTGGAAAAAAATGTATTTCAGGGAAAAGGTGAAATAGAAAACTTTTTCGATAGTGCAAAGTTTGATTTGAGCGTGAATAATCCTGATGGATATAAACAGGAACAGGTGAGAGCGTGCATACTCCTATATCATATTAAACAAGAATCGGACGATGTTACGAATTTGAACAAGGGTTTTGCAGAAGCCCTTCACATGCCATTAAAAGATTTTAATAAAATGGAAGTTTGGTTCCTCTCGAGACTTGGTTATCTCACAATAGATTCTGGATTGAGCAGCGTTGATCAACAACTAGATCAACTAGAAGTTCAAGATCAATTATCTCAACTTGAAGAGCTTTGTACTGACCTACAACAAAGATTCTTTCCGGGTAAATATCCTCAAATCGATATGTTTATAAGTGAATTTCCGAAGGTTGATTTTGATAATGTTCAAGAAAGAGCCTCCCAATTCAAACACAGAGTTAGGCAGCTAACGTTAATTCTAATGAAGTATCCAGTATTGAAAGAGGATGAAGTTTTATGTATTTTGATACAGAGGTTTATTGATCGTGTTAATATGCTCTACAGTAATTATCCAGAAATTGTAACGAAAATACAACCTCAAGTAGAGGAGCCGTGGACTTGTGCACTGCAGTAATGCATGGAAAGCTTTAAGCTTTTTTTGACGAGTTATGGGAGTGCTCTAAAAAGTCCATTCCTAAGTCTTTGTCGCTCTTTTTATCAAATTTCGCAATTTTGTAAACCGCTTATATTCAGACATATGCTAGTTTGCAAAATTGAAAAATTTGATAGAAAATCTTCGAAAAATCCTTAAGTTAAGCGCCTTTCTCAACACTCCCTTACGAGAGGTCTTAAAAAAACCGAGGAAGCCATGAATTATTCTTGTTCTTGTCAATAATATTAATAACAGATTGTTCTGTTGTAATCTTTTTTTTGTTGTTATTTTATAACTAACATTAGTTTATAATATTATTAAATATAATAAACAATTGGAGAAGTAATGGCATCTGTAACTACATGGTCACCCAAAGCAGAATTAGATGCTTTAGAAACGAGCTTTTATGAGAAAATCGGGATTGAGAGTAAAAATAATGGGAAAATTCGTGATATCAATTGTAGAGTTGTAGGTTTGTTAGAACAAATATTTGAAATGTCAAATGCTCCCGAATTTTCCAACAGAAAAAATTGTCTTTTGGATTGTGAAAAGGAAATACTGACTTTTCAGAAAAAATTTAGATTGCAACTTTTGCAAGTAGAACAAAAAACATCGAATCAGGATCTTAACAAGCAGTTCATTGGGGCACTTGAAGGTCTAATTGAATGGGTTATTGGATTAAATGAGCCTGAATTTAAAAAAGAACTGCTCCTTGCATTTACAGGGGAAAACCCTATTAGAGAGGCTTCTATTGCAGTAGGGGAGTCCTTAGGGTATAATAAATATGAAACGCAACTTTTTTTATTGCTGATTGCTATCAAAAATGGATTCGATTTTTGTTCTGTAGAAGTTGATAAAAAAAAGATAAAATATTTGCGATCGCAATTTAAGTCATTTATTAATCCTGCCTTTTATGAGCACCTAATTATTCCAAAAGCACCTGATATTCATATTAATGAGGGGTTTGCACTTGCAACTAGGATGAATATTCAAGCGTTTAATCAAATGGAAGCGCAATTTCTGCATTCGACAGGGGTTTTTAAACATATTGAAGAGACAGGTAATACTCTATTTGAAATAGAGGAAGAGGTAGATCACTTAGAAACATTGGGAAAAAAAATCCATCGAATAAAATTCAAAAAAAATCGCCTTTTAAAAAAGAGGATTATATTTTTAAAGGTCTGTAGAAATCAGATAGCTCGCAACGATCCCCTTGATTCGTTTACTGCCGCGGTTGATATTTTTAATGCTGCCTATCCAGAAATTCCAGAATAGTTTTTTTGTTTGGTTATTATTCCCCTTTTTTATATGAGAGGTAATAAGGAAGCAAACGGATTGAAATATCATGTCATTTTCTAGAATTTTAAGAATTAATCGTTATTTATTATTTGCAAATATTATCGTTCTTTTGACATTTTTTGTTTTTTTTGTGTCACATCTATCACAAAATATTCATGGAAATGTGATTGAGGCAAATAGTATTGTTCTTAAAGGAAAAAATGGGGTGCCTCTTTTGCAGATGCAAGCTGGAGATGGAGCTGCAGTGATGATTTTTAACGATGAAAATGGGACCCCTCGGCTCCAATTTCAAGGAGGCGCACTTCCTGCCATGATGATAAAAAATGAGACAAATGATGTTGTAGGATCTCTTTTTACCTTAAAAGATGGAGGGGGAGCGCTCGGTCTTGGGGATTTTGAAGGAGATGTATCGACTTTTCTTAGAGGGGGGGCAAGTCCGAATTTAAGCTTTTTTGAAAAATCTCCAGAGCCTAATCTATCTCTTGGAATCACAAATCACGTTCCTCACTTCCTTCTTTTTCCAAAATCTGGAAAAGATGGGATGATGATCCATGGTGGCTCGCCAACCTCCCTTGTATTTGTAGATGAGCATGGAAAAATTCCAGTCGCTATTACAAAGAGCGGCCTTAAGCAAAAAGAGTTTGAAGAAGAAGTAGAAGAAAAAGAGAAAAAATTTCTCTTTTCCTGGGATATTCTAAAAAATTCTATTTTAGAAAGACGTTAATTTATTCCATTGAGGCAATTGTTAGCCAATAGGCGACGCCTTGCCAAAAGACGGATTCATCGGGATTAAACTTTGTCGAGTGATGTCCATATGCATCGCCTTGCTTTGCTCCGAGTAGCCAAAATGAGCCAGGTTTTTTATTTAGGTAATAAGAAAAATCCTCACCAGAAAATAGTGGTTTGCACAGAGCTGTTTTAAATCCTTGGTTTTTAAGAGTGTCATTAATCAATTGATGGTTTTTTATGGGATTGATCAGTGTAGGGTGTCCTGGATGAAAGTCAAATTTTGTCATTTTTCCATGAGAATAACTATCAACGATACTTTGGATGCGCCGTTTGATGGCGCTTAAAAATGTTTCCAGCTTTTTAGGGGATAGGAAGTTGCGCACTGAGTAGCAGACTTTTCCTTCTGCTGGGCAGATATTTACTGCATCTCCAGTGTGTGAAATAGAAGGAACGAATGCTATATGCTCATTTGGACCGAGTACTCTTAACTCAAATCCTCGAAGGGCAACATGAATATCAGTCATAATATCGATCGCGTTTGCTCCTTGCTGGGGAAACATGACATGTCCGCCAAGACAGGAAAATTCGATAAATAGATGCCCAGCGTTTGACATCATAATTTCGGGTCTCGAAAGAAATAGCCCACATTGATCAGTAGAAGAAATATGTAGGGCATAACAGCTATCTATATCAGAGCACACTCCTTCTTGGACAAGTAAATCTCCACCTGATTGGATGTCTAGGACTTCTTCTGCTCGTTGCCATACAAAACGCAGATTGTTTTTTGGAATAAAAGTTTTGTTTGTTAAGGCTTTAAGGGCTCCAAGAAGCATCGCACTATGACAATCGTGACCACATGCATGCATGCATCCCGGGTGTTTTGATTTAAACGAAATATCTGCTTCTTCAAAAATTGGGAGCGCGTCCGTGTCAGATCGAAGTAAAATTCTTTTAAACGTAGGGTCTACTGTGACATCAAGCCAAATTCCACCTTGTTTCTCCGTCAATGAAGTCTCATACGGGAAATTACGGGTGATTTGATGAATTTCTTCTTTAATAAAGTTTAGAGTTTTTTCTTCCTGAAAACTTAGTTCTGGAATTTGATGGAGAGCTCTTCTAATGGTAACGGCATATTCTTGCTTGTTTTTGGCAATTTGATGATGGATCATTGAACCTTAATGAATTAAAACTATTTAAGAGAGTATAAATGTTTTGTCACTATATTTCAATGAGTTAGAGAGAAAGTTAGTAAACAGTTTTGTTTGTAATAATTGATCGAGTAAAATAATTGCTCGTTTAATTGCCTATAATTGAAAGGGTTATTCCAATAGTGAATAAACTCTCTATCAAAATAAATCTTCCGGGGGGTATATTTAAGTTATAGCCGAGGTAGTAAGGCTTAGCTAATATCCAAGCAAGTGCAAGAAAAGATAAACATCTAATTCGGGGGGTTGAGATGGCTGTTGCCGCTCAATGAAGAAGATGTTAGAGCGTAAGTTATTTCTTTCTTCATGTACTTGTTTGGGATGGCGAACAACAAACTTTAAAGAGGTTGTGTGAATCAAATCAGCTTTGGATTGAAATCCTTAGTCGATAAGAGCTACTCAAGATCAGGCTATCTTATAGATATGCACAATAAGCCTTATGCACGGGCTTTATTGGTATTTAGTGAGAGTTAGCGCAATCTCTTTCTTTTTTTATTTTTTCAAAATACTTGAGTCTTTTATCCATTTCTCTTTCAAATCCACAAAGATTTGGATGGTAGAAGCGCATAGGTCCGAGTTCATGAGGAAAATAATCCTTTTCTGCATATTCTTCTTGAAGTAAGTTTGCTTCAGGTTTCAAGTGCGTTGATTTAGAGGCTGCATCAAAAGCTGCTTTAAAGGCCTGGTGACTGGCAGTACTTTTTGGTGCAAGCGCTAGGTAAATCACAGCTGTTGCAATAGAGAGGTCTCCCTCTGGGGATCCGAGTCTTTTATAGGCGTCCCAAGAAGAAATAACTAAAGATTGAGCCGTTGGATCTGCAAGACCAATATCTTCGTTTGCAATACGTAGGAGCCTCCTTAAAAGATATTCTGGGTATTCTCCTCCAATTAACATCCTTGAGAGCCAGTAGAGTGCAGCATCGGGATTAGATCCACGGATTGATTTTTGAAGAGCCGAAATTGATTCGAAATGCATCTGTCCGTCTCTATCATATAATGCTGGTTTTTTTAACATTCCTTCGGATAATTGTTTGGTAGTTACCTCTCCTTCGAAAAGAGTTTCTAGATTTTCCAAAGTATTTAGAAGGTGCCTGCCATCTCCAAAGGAGAGTTCAATGATAGTTTTTTTTACATCAAGCGTTAGGGAAATATTTGAGTGGCTTTTTTCAAATTGATGAATAATCTTTAAAAGAGCATCCTCAGTTAGAGGTTTTACATCCAAAACCCTGAGTCTTGATAAAAGTGCATTATTTAAGGCAAAAGAGGGGTTTTCCGTTGTAGCTCCAATTAATATAAAGGTGCCATTTTCAAGATAGGGCAGAAAAAGATCTTGCTGCGCTTTATTATACCTATGGATCTCATCAACGAAAAGAAGGGGTTTTTGATGGAAAAGAGGGCGCTTTGAAATCGTTGCAATCACCTCTTTGATTTCTGACATGCCACTAGTTACCGCTGAAAGAGTGATAGGATCACTTTGAAAAGCTTTTGCATAGAGTTTTGCAATCGTAGTCTTGCCAGAGCCTGGAGGCCCCCATAATAGAATGGATAAAGGGTGGCCTTTTTGAATGATTTTTGTAAGAAGACCATTAATCCCTGTCAAGTGCTCCTGTCCTGTGACTTGCTCAAAATTTTTTGGTCTTAAACGCTCAGATAAGGGAATATTCATATTGCAGTAGCATAGAGAAATAGAAGAATTAAATACTGCTTTATTTTGGGGTTTTTAAAAGAGGATTCCACGAGTCTTTTTTCAATGCATAGATAGTAAGAGGCAGAGCCACCATAAGCAATAGGCCGCCGACCATTAGTGCTTCAAATAGGTAGATATTTCCAATCTGAATTTGGGATGGAGGAAAAAAGGCGATGAAGATACCAAATAGTGATGCCAAGATTCCAATGCATGAGACGATCCAAATCCCTTTATGAGGATGGGGGATTCGATAAGTTCTTGGAACATGAGGTTTTTTATAACGAAGAACGATTGCAGATATGAACATGAGAATATACATGAGTAGATACATTTGAGCGCTTAGAGCGCTTAAAATCCAATAGGAAGCACTAAGTGAGGGAGTATAAAGAATGATGCACGCAAATACTGAGACAATGATTGCCTGAAAGAATAAAATATTTTTCGGCATGCCATATTTGTTAAGAATCTGCAGTTTTGGAGGAAGATTTCCATGAATTGCAGTCATATGTAGAGCTTTTACAGGACCAAAAATCCAAGCGTTGCCTTCAGCTAATGCTCCAAAGATAAGTAAAATTCCAAAAATAGGTAGTAACCAAGAGATATGAAATTGCTTGAAAAGGGCAACAAGTGTTTGCATAAGCCCACTGACTAAACTGATTTCACTTTCTGGAATAATAAAGGAAATGGCAAAAGAGCCAAGTAGGAAAATCGTAAAAGCAATCAGGGCAGAAATAAGAATAGCGCGGGGGTAGTTTTTTTGAGGATTTTTGACCTCTCCTGCAAATCCTGCGGATACTTCAAGGCCAGAAAATGCAAGAAAAAGTCCTGCAAGAAATGCTAATTGATCAAAATTGTTTAGATCGGGGATAAATTTGGTATCTGCAAAATGAATTTGCAAAGGATTTCCTCCTATGATCCATAAAATGCCAAGAAGAATGATCACAAATCCTGGAAGAAGAGAGCCTGCAATTACTCCAATTGTACTAAAGGCCGTTGAGAGCTTAATTCCAAAATAATTAATAAGGGTCATTCCCCAAAACAGAATTAGAACGACAATAAGGGCAAAGGGTTTACTTGTTTCTAAATTTGGAAATAAGACATAGGCAAGTGTTGTTGCAACGAAGGATAAAATTGCAGGAAACCAGGTGAGATTATGCGCCCATTGCATCCAAATAGCAAAAAATCCCATTTTATCACCGAGAGCATCTCTTACCCATACATAAATTCCCCCGGACTTTGACCAGCCCGTTGCAAGTTCAGCGGAAACTAGAGCACAAGGTACTAAGAAAAAAAGCCCTGCAAGAACAAAGAAAAAACAAGCGCCGTAGCCATATTCCGCAACAAGAGGCAGGTTTCGCAGGCTTGCCATAATGGAAACATTCATCATGATCAGAACGAAGATGGATAGCTTTTTTTTAGGTGGCAAAGTTGTTGTAAGATTCAAACAGTTTCTCCTAGATTTATCGAGAATTTTTCTCCTAAAATTGAACATAAGTATGTTCTATTAGAAATTCAAGAAAAGTTTTATAAATAGATATATATGTTCAGATTGAGTTCTAACTCTCTTATAATAAACAATATGAAAAAGATGATTGTTGGGGAGTGATTTTTGTATGTCGTTAATAATTAAAAGGATGCGTAAGTTTTTTTTAGAAAATGAACTGTAAAAAAATATGTGTGATAAGGTTCTTATTATTAGAGGTATAGGTGCGTGTCGCGGTGTTTTATTGAAAAATACGGTCGCAAGTGGTTTATTGTCAGAGGGTTATTATTGATTTATTTTCTGTGTAAATGATTTTGTTAGATAAAAATAATATTAAATGAAAAAAAAGTTAAATTTTTTTAATTAAAAAAAGTTATTTTAGAAAGTGTTTTGAGTGTGTTTTTATTAGTTTTTAAATTTAATTATTTGGGATAATGTAAAATTAATTTTAATAATAAATAAAAAATGTTGTATATTTAAGTTATAGGATAATAAATGTTTTAAAGAGTTTGTTTGTAATAAGCTTTTAAGCAAATTTAGAGAACCCCAAAAAGGAGCATGCTACCATGCCAACAAAAACAAAATCTCCAGCGAAAAGGAGAACAACAAAAAAAAAGGCGGCCGTGAAAAAGCCAGCTAAGAAAGCTACAGTAATTAAGATTTCTATAAGAAAAAAAGCAGTAGCCAAGAAAAAAGCGCCAACTAAGAAAAAAGCAGTAGCTAAGAAAAAAGCGCCAGCTAAAAGAAAAACTACAGCTAAGAAAAAAGCGCCAGCTAAGAAAAAAGCAGTAGCAAAGAAAAAAGCGCCAGCTAAAAGAAAAACTACAGCTAAGAAAAAAGCGCCAGCTAAGAAAAAAGCAGTAGCAAAGAAAAAAGCGCCAGCTAAGAGAAAAACTACAGCTAAGCGTAAAACAACTGCAAAGAAAAAAGCGCCAGCTAAGAGAAAAACTACAGCTAAGCGTAAAACAACTGCTAAGAAAAAAGCGCCAGTTAAGAGAAAAACTACAGCTAGAAGAAAAACAACTTCTGCAAAACCTAAAGCTAGAAGAACTACTCGAAGAAAAACGACTGCGAAAAAATAATTTTAGTTATTTAAGCTTTCTGGTCTTTAAGACCGAGCAAACTACTTGTTTGCTCGGTCTTTTTTTTTGTTAAAGAAAAGTAAAATCGCGCCTTTGTTTTCTATCAAAAAAGGGTGAATCGTATGAGATATAATCATAGCCACCAATGCCCCTCCAAGTACGTCACTTAAATAGTGATAGCTAAGTAAGATGCGAGAGCTAGATAGTAGAGCTGCCAAACTTAAGAAGAGATATTTATACTTTGGAATAAGGTAGGAGATCGAAAAAGCTAGCGTAAATATTGTCAATGAGTGCCCAGAGGGAAACGAGTGGTAGTTGTGCTGAAAATTCATAGGAGAAAAGTCGAAAATTTTTTGGGATAAAAAAACATCAGGCCTAGATCTTCCAATCACTACCTTTAATACTTTGATCACTCCAGCAGAAATGAATTGAGCCATAGAGACTTGCATAAAAAAATAGGTGAGTATCCCCCTTTTTAGATAACAGATCATACAGACTATTGGCCAAAGTATAAGATGCATTGGAGGGGAGATCAATAAAGAGGCTTGTTTAAATAATGATCGGTTGGAAGGAAGTACTGTATGACAAAATTTTGCAATTGATTGGTCTAAAAAAAAATAGGAAAAAAGAATAAGAAGCAGCAGAAGCAGGTTTTGTGTGCGAAGTACCGATTTTAAGAATTGATCAAGTAGTGATTTCAAGTGTATATTCATAAACTCAGAATGACAACTTGCTACTTTTCTTTAAAGTAAAACTCTTGAATCTGTTTGTGTATACACATACCGATTTAAGACTTGGGTTTTTGCCAAAGTCAGCAGCCAAGGTTTAGACTTTCTGAAGCAGCTCCTATTTGTGGATAGGGGCGATGCCAAGAGAATCTAAAAATTGGTTGTCTGACACAGGGATCTAAAGGGTGAATTGGTTTGTGTATATTATATACAATTAATTTTAATGCGTTTCCTTTGATGGTTACAGTGGACTTTTTTACATATTGTTAATATGCTTCCGGGCTAATTTTAACATTTTTTTACTTTAA
>DAOWHK010000053.1 GCA_030641465.1 Parachlamydiales bacterium
CTCAGGAAAAAGAGGAGAACTCGCAGGATATGCATTTGGAAAACATGGAGCAGACATAGCAGCACCAGGAGCTGTAGCAAAAGTTGCAAGTAAAAGCGTAAAAAGTGCAAAAGAACTCGCCTCCGTAATGAAAAATCTCCAAAGAGCCAAAGGAACCCTAGTTCTTGAAACAGCCGCAGAAATTGGAAACGGCGCTAAAGTTGCTGGCATTCTTGAGGCAGGACAAAAAACAGCGATTTTAGGGGAGGAATTAGGATTTACCGCAAAGGAAATGGGACAACTACAGAAAGTGGGGAAGTTAGAAGGAGCTGTTGCTAACAATTATGAGCATTTAAGCCTACCAATGAAGGAATCGGCTGCGCTATATAAAAAAGCACAAGACGCTTTAAAACCACATGCAAAAAAAGTTATGCCGGAATTCAAGGTTAGAGCACTTATTCATGACACTGGTATTATAACATTTCCAAAACCAAAGGGAATTCCAGAAGATTTTCTAGTAATGATTTCAGGTAAAGGCGCAGGTATGGAATACGTTCATCCAACAAATACACACATTAGAGTAAGTGTTATGCCTGGAAAACCTCATAGTTCAAACCCTTGTCAGCAAAAACCTTATGTAATTCAAAAAATGGATGGAGGGGCTTTAAATAAAGCAGGTAAACGTGTTTCGCCAGATATCCCAGAAGCTCATATACCATTTGAAGAATTCATTTGTAGGAGCCGTGTAGTTGGAAATTAATAGAAAGCAAGTAGTTGAAGAATTTTTGAATAATCTTTATCGTATTTCTGATAAAGAATATCAAAGAAGGATCTGGATAGAAGGAACTGGTCCCGAATGCCATGATTTTGATGAGGCAGTGAATGATTTTTTCGGGGATGGTGAACCTATCTTAGAAAACTATCAAGATTATGGACTTTCACAAAACCAATATCGCCTTCTAAAAAAATTTCACGATGACTTCAGAATTTTTGCAGATAACAATGATTTTCCAGAAAATTTCATAGATACCCCTGAATGGGAACGGATTATGGATTTAGCCAAAGGTGTGTTAAAAGCTTTTAATTATCAGAAAAAATGAAGCTAAGGATTGCCAAAAGGGCTCTACGAATCTGGAGAAGGAATGCTTCTATTTCTTGCTGACATAGTGACACATCCTATTAATACAAGCATATAAATGTATGAAGCAATCTCAGCCCTTGCAAAAAATGATGAATGGGGTGTTATTGGAGAAGTACTATACACATACCGATTCAAGACTTGGGTTTTTGCCAAAGTCAGGAGCCAAGGTTTAGCTTCTCTGAAGCAGCTCCTCTTTATGGATAGGGGCGATGCAAGAGAATCTAAAAATTGGTTGTCTGACACAGGAAAAAAGCTAAAGGTTGATTCGGTTTGTGTATATCTCCAGAAATAGATTAAGCAAGCATTCTTCTGTAAAAATTGAGACCCATTTTCTCTTAAATCATTTTTGTTAATATTTAATCTCCGCTACAGGCGCCTGCCTGTGCAGAGTATGTTGTGGAGCCGCTCGGCGGGCTGCCTAAGCTTGACTCTCCACTTGTACATACTTTTCCCCACTCACCAAGTCTTCATTTTTTAAAGAAAAAATTATTCTAGAAAATAATAAGTTTATTAATTATGATTTATACTTAATTTAATTAATAGGTGATCAGATGACAACAATTAATACAATAACTGCGATGAGAAATGGACCCTTTCCTCAAATCTTGGAACTTGTCGGAGATCCCCAGGTAACTTCTCTTGTGAGTCGATCTTGGAGAGAACATACGAGGGGAGCTACAAATAGTTCGCTTTTTTGTATGGGACAAGTAATGCCTGGAAAACCAACAAATGTGGAAGAAATACGCGCACTATTTCTTCATGCGGTTAAAGAGCATCGCCATCTTGTTCCAAGAGAGGGAGCAAGAATTTATGAAAAGCATCCATTGCTCTCAAGGGGAAGATGTGCTCGTATTATCGATGATATTTTCCATGCAAAAGAAAATGAGCGGGAAAAATTTTGGATGGAAGCAAAAAATTCTCTCTTAATTACGATGACCTCGCCTGATGATTTTCAAAATGTAAATGCAGATGAGCTAATACGGATTCTTGTTGAAAAGTTCGGAAATCAACCCCTTGTAAGGGCGTATGGATTGTATATCACTGACAAGCAGCTTCGTCATTTATCTGAGGATATTGGAATGTTTGTTGGCATAGCATCTTTGTCATTGAGTCTGAATTGTTTATCCTTTTTACCTAGGGAGGTTGAGCAACTTACTGCGTTGCGCTCTTTGAACCTTAGTAATAATTCGCTAGAAATTTTTCCTTCAGAAATTCTAGGTTTAAGCAAACTTAAGCAGTTAGACTTGAGTTACAATGAGTTAGCAATTCTTCCTTCCGAAATTGGAAATCTTCGTCAATTAGAAAGTTTGAATCTTGAAGGAAATCAATTGCAAGTGTTGCCAATGGAAATGGGGGAGCTTGCAAATTTAACGAATTTAGAGCTTGCAGAAAACGTACACTTAATAGGACGTGGAGAGCTTTGGGGTTTTGTGGAAACAGGCCGCATTTCTTATCGAAGGATTGTCGACTTAAAACCGGAATTTAAGCCACTTTGCGAAAATCTTTTACGATTAACAAAAATGAGCTCTGAGAAAAAACAAGAGGTTTATGCAAAGCTTGTATCTCTTGCTTCTTCAGGGGAATTTCGCGGTATTGAAAATGCGTATCATATTCAAAAAGCGCTCGATTAAGCTGAGTACTCTTCGATTTCTTCGAGGCTTTTGTTTTTCGTTTCCGGAACTGGTTTGCCTTGGCCATCCAAATATTCATCCATCCAATTGGTTTTATCAGGATTAGGTCGGTGATAATGATCATGACTTTTATGTCCAGCATGTCCAGGTTTCCCTGCTAGTACTTCTGTATATTTTTAATAAAAGCTTCAGGTATCAAAAATTCATCACCATTTTTCGCTTTTACTACATAAACAGCATCTCCAAAAATAAGATTAAATTGATTAGCCAAGGATAAATCATCAATTATGTGATAATTGATGATAGCAACATTCTCATTAGGATGATATTTATTAGCAATATTATCTAAGAGAAGAACTTGGTCATTTAGACAATATTTAAGGCAATTAGGATCCGGCTCTAGGTGACTCTCGGCAATTTCTACTGAAGATCCATCTGCAAATTCAATGGTGTACACCCATTCATTTATTGGGCAGGAGAATTCAATTGCTTCACTTTCAGTTGTAAGTATCGATTTTCCACAAACGGACCCACCCTCTCCAGGTAAAAATTTTTTTGGTGCATCCAGTTTAACTAATACAGAATTCCCATAATCAAACTTGCTATTATGCATGTTTTTCCTTGTATTAACATTAACTAAAATTTTCAAAACGATCCTTTCCTTCAGGTACTTGCAGAAAAATATGAATCCGTCTCTTTACCATAAGGGATCATAGAGGTCCGGGATATTTTCCCACCAAATATGGTCGGCTTGTATAATAATTACGGAGAAATCAGTTACATCGGGTTTGGGAGGGAAATTGACCCACTCAATCTGTAGTTCGATTAGATTGTTTTTTAGAATAAAATCAAAAATTCCGCCTTTATCGTAATCCATTTTTAACTTCCCTAAATGATGGACTCCATTCATTAATATGTCTTGTATTCCATCTAAGTGCAGTTTGCCCTTAATGCGGTGGTGTTTTGAAAGTTTTATTTCATCGATTAAGTCTTCTTTATGCATTTGCGCGCTTTGCATAGAAATTTCAATGCTAGTATTAAGATGCTCTATGTTGATAACGGCGCCGTCATGGAAAAAAGGAATATAATGATCAATTAACATTTCACTCATAAAAATTATTTCCACCAAACATTATCTGGAGAGGTAAAAATTATTCCACTCTCCTTGTCTTTTATTGTGCTTTGGAAAAGTGCTTGGAATAGAAGGGGATAGGTATGTTCGTAAGATGGTAATATTTTGCGCGGCTTTTATTTTAATGTCTGTTTGATGTAGGGAAACGAGTCCGCTAAAAGGGCTGATGACACCAGCAATAAGCATCTCATCATTTGTGCATAGCGTTGCGATTTGCTCAGGCGTTGACAGGATAATGTTTTCTTCGACACGTGCTTCAGCCTGACAAAAAAATGGTACAAGACAAATAAGTAGTCTGAGTAATACAAGCATTTTTTCTCTCGATTTGCTAAAATGAAAAAAGATACTTACAAAGTACGTGGAATAATACAAGGATTAACTTTCTGAGATTATTTCGAATCCAGTTGAAACCAACATGACCGCTTACTTCTTTAGACCACCTTTTTCAGACGTTCCTACAAAGGATGGAATTTATGTGATTTCAAGTCAAAATGAACTAACTGGTGTGTTTGCTTTTTATCCGATCTAAGAAAGTTTCATTCTCACCTAATCCGTCTAAAATTTTTTACCAACCTCTTTTCTTGACATCAACCAAAGGTCGTGCTTGAATCTTATTTTTTGAAAAATGTTAGGAAGCATTATGAATAAGCTAAGAGCTATCATCCATTTACTCATGCTCGCAATAACGCCATCACTTATTGCTTTTCCTCAAAATCATTTGCAGCACATTTCCATAGTGAATTTCGAATCTTGGACCCCTCCAAAAACTTATGATGAAATACTGATCATGCTTGACGAATTAGAGTCAGGAGAGTTTGAAAAAAAATACTCGACCACACAAATCGAGCAAGTTAATGAGTACTTGGTCTTTCTAGCAACAGAAGGCCTCCTTCCTGAGGAATTTGAAGAGGAAATCACCCTTGAAGAAGACATTGAAGATTTGATGTATGAAGACGTTAGACCTTTTCAATTTGCTTCTTCTTGGGCAGTAAATAATGAATACATGATCATCCCAGCTACATATAACGGCTATTCAAATTACGATATCGTGTACTGCGGAGGTATTAGTAAATCTTGGAAAAAGACTAAAAAATTTCTTAAAAGACATAAGAAAGAAATCATCATAGGCGCTGTAGTCATTGTTGCAGTGGGAGCCGTTGCAATAGCAGTTGTTGCTGCATCATCAGCAACCGCCGCTGCGGCTACAGCCGGAGCAGCAGCGGCCTCATCTAGCTCTAGCTCAGGGTCAAATTCAGATAAATTAGAGTCTAGTAAAACAGAGGAAAAAGCCTCTTCAAGTGGCGCTTCCAATACATCATCTACTGATACTCCTATTTTGCCATCAGCAATGGAAAAGCAAATCGTCTCCTTTAAAGAAAATATTGCTCGAGAAGATTTCTTCGAACTTCCAAAACAAGGTGAAGCACTTTCCATAGGGGA
>DAOWHK010000023.1 GCA_030641465.1 Parachlamydiales bacterium
ACAGACTTATAAACAACATATCTCGACACAAATATGTCCACATTGAGATGACGGTGGCGCACCGTAAAGAGAGCAATAAGACTGACAGATGCCAGGATCACAACTGAGATCACAGGGATCATCTGGATATTGATTGTACCACTCTTCAAGATGTTGATTAAAAACAAGTCGTGTATTTTCTGCGACAGCAGATCTTGGAATATGAGAGAACTCTACAAAGACATCTCGTTTTGGAACAAAAAAGACCCCATTTTTCAAAATGATCTTTAGCCCGCTAACAAGGACTTTCCAAAAATCGGGAAGCTCTCCTGTGAGTGCTCTAGAAAACATACTTCCCCAAAGTCCCGTTGTACGTACGAGAATTATCTCTACGTCTTTGCTCTCTTCAATTAAGTTGTGGACAAAAGAACTCCCTCCAATAATCTCCTCAGATGTCAGTTTTAAATTCCCTGCTGGATAAATTAAGAAGTTGTCGTTTTGGGATATTCCTTGTTTAATTTGCTTAAAAATTTGCTTTGCTTTCTTTATTTTCCACGCATTTGCAGTAGTCGCAAAATTTGGAATGGGAATTCCACGAACGAGGTTAAATATGAGCCTTGCTCCCGTAAGATAATAAAAATGCTCCACAATCAAAGGTCTTGGACGAAACCGCCCCATAATTAATGACTCAATAATAAGGGGGTCAATTTCTGCTGGGTGATTTGGAAGAAAAAGAAGCTTTCCTTTTCTTAGCCGTTTTTTGGAGATAATTTCGTCAAGTCCCTGAACATGGATTCGATATCGGAGGGCTAAGCCACATCGAAGACACCAGGCAAATAGAGAGCAAATAATTTTCATTTTAGGTAGGGGAATGATTAAAAAAAGTCATCTTATCAAGACCCTAATATATTGACAATTTTTTTGGCAAATTACCTATACAGGAAGCCCTGAATCAGTTTGCGTATAACTTCACTTATTAAATAAAGATCAAAGAAGTTTATTAAGTTATATTATTAATTTGACATAAATAAACTAATTCTAAATTATAGAGTAAGTAAAGAATGCTGTATTTAGGTGATTTATGAGCGATATGAAAATAACTTCTTCAAAGGATCAACTGAACAACCCTTCTAAAAATACAAGTGAATTGCAAACTCTTGCTCATTTTATCAACATTCTTGCTAAAGATCTAAGAAAAGCTACCAAAAACCCTTCTCCATCAAAATCAAGAACTGTCACCACTCTTTCCAACTCTACTTATAAAAACATCGTCAAGAAAAATATATAAAATATTCTTGACTTCGAGGCATATCTATATATAAAGGTTAGATTATCTAAATTTTTTGAACAGTGAGGTTAACAATGTCAAGAATTAGTGGATCATCAGGAAATCAACCAATACATGCACGTCAAAGTGCAGAGCACGTTAAAAAAGCAATCCCACATGTTCCTGAAGATATCGGAGCGCAGTACTTACAAAGACCTGGAAAGCATGACTATAGTATGAATCCGGCAGAACCAAAGCTTACTGGAAAAACAACGAGTCTCTTTCAAGGAAGAATTGGTTAAAAATCTTGAGCTGCTTTGTGCTTCCTATCCACTAGGAAGCACTGATTTCTTATGCTTTTAGCCAGCTAAACTTTTTATAGAATTTAGTAAAAAGCATAAGCTTTAATAGATCTCCTGGAATAAAAGGTAAAAGACCAACAAGCAAGGCCATTTTAACCCCTAGAAAAGTAGTAAGGTAAGAGATTCCAAAAAGAAAAAGTACTCCGTTCCCGAGTGCCATTGCTGTAAAAACTCTTACAAGAGATGGAACTTCATCCTTTGCGCGCTCAGCAATAAGACCTGTAATAAACGCTCCAGCAACAAATCCTACAAGATAGCCACCTGTTGGACCAAAAAGACAAGCAAACCCAAAGGCTCCCCCAGCAAATACAGGAAGTCCTAAGCAGCCTTGCATGAGAAATGTTAATACTGCAAGAGCTCCTCTTTTACTTCCAAGAAGTGCTCCAATAAATAGAGCGCACGAACCTTGCAAGACAATAGGTACAGGAGAAAAAGGAAGGGGAATAGAAATAAGAGCGAAAGCACTAAGAATGAAACTTGCAAACAGTATTACTACTGGCTGTTTAATCCAGTCTGGAATAGATGTTTGGAAAAATTGACGCTGATAAATGTTTTGCATGATTGACTCCTTAAATAATCTTAAGTTGAAGTTTACATCCCTTCAAGAATATCTATCAACTTTTGTATTAACATTTTCCCTTCATCAAATGTCATATAATCCAATAACTCGGGAATTTTCAGCCATTTCCCGTCTATTACTTCCTCTGTCTCGAGAGTGAAATCGCGCGTAACTGAGGCTAAAAAATAATACACGGATTTTTCAATCAAAATATCATCTCTTAAAAATTGATAAGATTCATACAAGGGGTCCACATCAAAACGCTCAAGTATTTTTAATCCCGTTTCTTCAAGCAGCTCTCTTTCTGCCGTCTCTTCTGGGTGAATATCCACTTGATCGGTATGTCCTTTGGGAAATCCCCAATACTTTCCTTTGACATGCTTAATCAAAAAAACTTCCCATGAATCCCCTTGTTTTGAAAGAGGAATAATACCAAAGGCTGTTTCTTGAATAGGATGCATTTTTTTATCCTTCAAAGGGCCCGAAAACGATACTAGAATTATGTCCTCCAAATCCAAAGGAATTCGAAAGCCCTGCAGTAATTTTCAGCTTCTGCGCTTGATTTGTCACCAAGTTAAGTCCATTTAGCTCTTCTTCAGGATTCTCTAAATTGATTGTTGGATGTATATTTGATGTCATCATCGCTTTTATTGTGGCAATGGATTCAATACCCCCTGCAGCTCCTAGGCAATGACCCGTCATCGATTTAGTACTATTGATTGCTAATTTTTGCGCGTGATCACCAAATACCTTTTTAATCCCTCTCATTTCACAGAGGTCTCCAACAGGTGTTGATGTAGCATGAGCATTGATGTAGTTAATACGATCTTTTTGAATTCCGGCATCAGCTATTGCTAGATCAATACACTCAGCAACACCTGATCCATCTTCTCTTGGATCTGTCATGTGATAGGCATCTGAAGATACTGCGCCACCTAAATATTCCGCGAGTATCGGCGCTCCTCTTTTTTGAGCATGCTCTAAACTTTCTAAAACAAGAACCCCGGAACCCTCTCCCATTACAAAGCCATTACGATCTTTATCCCAAGGCCTTGATGCCTGCTGCATCTTATCATTCCATTCAGATAGTGCCTTACATGCAACAAAACCTGCAACTCCAACGGGGTTGATTGCAGCTTCAGATCCACCTGCAATCATTAAATCTGCATCACCTCTTTGGATATGCTCTGCTGCGGATATAATACTATAAGTCGCCGTTGCGCAAGCTGTGGAAATGGAGTAATTCGGCCCTGTAAATCCTAGATCAATAGAGAGAAGCGCTCCTCCCATATTCGTGATTATATATGGGACAAAAAAAGGAGTAACTCTCTTAAATCCTTTAGTTACAAGATTTTTTGTTCCTTCATGAAAAACGGACATCCCTCCCATGCCTGAACCAATAAGAATTCCACATCGATTTTTACTTAGCTGATCAAAAGAACTTCCAGTAAGTCCGCTTGATTCCAATGCTTTTTTTCCAGCAACAATGGAATAACGAATAAAGGGATCAACGCGTCTTGCTTGCTTCTTATCGAGATACCCTTCAGTGCTGAAATCTTGTACTGATCCTGCAAAACGAGTTGGGAATTCCTCGCACGGAAACTCTGTAATTGGAACAATTCCACTTTTTCCAGCAAGTAATTGATTATAAAAATGATCGATATCACTCCCAAAGCAGGAGACAAGACCCATCCCTGTAACAACAATGCGTTTTTTTTTCATTACTCTCCTACAATCGCTTGAGATGGCTGCGCGCTTGAAACATCGATATCTAAATCAATAATCTCTCCTTCTTCCCATAACTTTTCTAACTGATATTTTTCCCTCATTCCGGGCATAAATAGGTGAATGACAATCTCCGAGTAGTCAATAACGACCCAATCTCCGTTTTGTCTTCCCTCAATTTGCAGAGGCCTTTCCCCGATCGCTCTCAAAGTTCGAGTGATCTCCTCACCTATCGCTTTTACATGACGATCAACATTCCCTTCTGCAATGAGCACATAGTCAGTCATTGAGGAAAGTTTTGTCACATCAAGAGCGATGATATTGATCCCTTTTTTATCAAATATCGCCTGAGAAATTAGATTTAATAGTTGTTTTATTCTGTCGTTCATGTGTCCTCATTCCTAAATTACTGACGCAAAAAGCCTTAAGGCCATAGTAATTGAGGTTAATTCAAGAGTTTTTATCCGTTTTAATTAGGGTAATATAATCGATGGGTATAAATGTAGTCTAGTACTTTTCGTGGCAATAAATGTCCGACGTAAAGTTTTTTTTGAATTCTTTCTCTAATCACTCGACTGCTAATATCCATTAAGGGGATTTCAACACATCCATCTCTAATTATTTTTTTACAATTATCCCCTAATCCTTCCATATTTTTTTGCAAATTATAGGAGCGACTTCCAATAAGGGGGGGAGCTAATGCAAGCAGATTTTTGACCTTATGCCATTTGGGCAATTCTGAAATAAGATCCTCAGCAATCATTAACCGATAATTAGCAGGTTCTTTTTCCTTTAAGAGACAAAGTGTTTCATAGGTGTATGTTTCTTTTTTTTGATGTATTTCCTCTTCTATTACAGAGACTTTGGGGATATCCTCTGTTGCAAGCCTCACCATATTTAAACGATGATTTGATGCAACTTGGGAGGGGGACTGTTTTTTTAATGGAGATAGAAATGTTGGACAAATCAAGACCTTATCAAGGCCTGCCCTTTCCGATAATTCAACAATTAAATTTAAATGCCCAAAGTGTATTGGGTCAAAAGAGCCTCCAAAAAAACCTACAAGCTTTTTCATAGATGGTCCCAGGAATGCCTTTTTGATAATTTGGTGAGTTTTTTATTTGGATTTACAATATAGGCATTCCCAGCAAATTTAAGCAGTGGGTAATCTAGATGACTATCTGAATATGCTGTAATATTACTTGATTTCAGGGAGTACTGCTCTTTTAATTTTTGTAGATACTCTGCCTTATGCTTCCCTTCCACAACAGAGATTATTCTAGAGAGTCTACCTGTTTGATCAACACCATATTTTGAGGCATAATATTCATGTACCCCTAAATGTTTTGCAATATGCTCCACTAGGAATTCTGGGGAATTTGATAAAATTACAGTATAGTGGCCAAGATGCTGCGCCCTTCGCAAATGATCAATTGCTGGGAAATAGAGTGATTTTACA
>DAOWHK010000055.1 GCA_030641465.1 Parachlamydiales bacterium
AAAATCGCCTCAGTCATAAATATAGGTGATGAAGGTTATCAATTTTTGCAGGTAATTGCAGGCTATGAAATGATTTACTGGGGTAATGAAACAATTACTGAAAATAGTAACCTAGGTATGCATGGAGTTTCTGTACAATTAACCTTAAATTTCTAACCTTACAAGTTCTTTGCTTAAGTTTCTATGGGGGTGTTAATTCTTCAACACCCCCAATAGAGAAAAGGAAAAGCCTTTAAGAAGGAGGTTCTCTTCCTCGAAGAATTTCAGTAATAAACTCTACTTCCCCTAAACTCTTGACGCCTTCAAATTTAATACAAAAACCCACTTGATCGCATTGGGTGTTTGTGTTAAATTTTAGAATTAAGAGATTATATGAAAAAATCAAAAGCCCTTAAGGCTGTTTACCAACTTCTGGCTCAACCTTCCTTCACCGCGGCTGAAGCTAAAGAGCTCGGAGTTTCTACTGCTCTTCTTGGATATTATGTTAAGACTGGACAAATTCGACGTCTTGGAAGAGGTATTTATCAAGGGATTGACTATCAAAGCTCTCCGAAAAATTTTAGGTGGAAGGATCTTATCGATGCTGTTAATTCAGTTCCAGGTGGGGTAGTCTGCCTGATTTCAGCACTAGCCATTTATGAAATTATCGATGAAATCCCCAGACAGCACTGGATAGCAGTATCACACAGCACCTCAATTGACAGGGGAACTAAAGTAAA
The DNA here is from genome assembly GCA_030641465.1 of Parachlamydiales bacterium. Lineage (GTDB taxonomy): Bacteria > Chlamydiota > Chlamydiia > Chlamydiales > Simkaniaceae > DAOWHK01. The sequence continues at coordinate 720 of DAOWHK010000055.1, forward strand.
GATAGTTCGACTGCGCAATATGGATCTTGGAAAGACTACTGTTGATCTTGGAGGAGTTCAAGCACCCATATTTGATCGCGAACGTACTATCATCGATGCTTTTCGGCTTTTAAGCCAAGAAACGGCAATCAAAGCTTTAAAAATAGCCCTATCGTCTAAAAGCAGTAAGCGTCTAGATTTGCGAAAATTACAAGCGTATGCTAAAAAGCTTAGATTTAATATTTCACCCTATCTTATTTCAGCAACAACATGAATGAGCAAGCATTAAAAGATCGAATTAAGACCATTGCAAGAGAAAAGGGGATTCAATTTAATGAGTGCTGGAAAAAACTCCTTCTAGAGTGATTTTTGCTGCGCTTATCTCAATCTACTCATGGCAAGGAATTCATCTTTAAAGGTGGCTTTCTTTTGGCCTATTTGATGGAAATAGGACGAGAAACGGTTGATCTCGATTTTCTATTAACCCAAATGGACATTAGTGAAAATGAGATGAAGAAAGCCATGATGAATATTATCGAGACAAAATCAACAGATGGTTTCTTATTTCATTTTGAGGGCAAGGATCTCCTAGAGCAGCCTCATATGCAATATCCTGGTTATCGGATCAGTTTTAATGTTACATTTGGACAAATTCAAACTTGTATTCAATCACAGGATTATGTTATTATCGAAATTTGATAAAATCGAACATAACCACTAACCCACCCCCTTGTAGTGATAATAACAATCTTTGTTATTATCGAAATATACAGTTTTCGATAATAACGTGCGGGGTAACTAAACAGGTATAATCCATGGATATAGAAAAATCCCCGTCAGGCAAAGTGATTCGGTCACCAAAAGGATATAAAGCATTTATACCCCATCCTCTGCCCCCAAAGATCGCCTGGGACAATCAAATGGTATCAGCACTGTCCCGAGCAGATTTTTTGCTAGGAAAGTTAGCTCGGGAAGGAAACCGACTACCAAATCCACATCTATTAATACGCCCATTCATCACTCGTGAAGCAGTTTTATCTAGCAAAATTGAAGGAACTCAAATAACAATTAGTGAAATTTTAGCAGTAAATAGTGGGATAAAAACAAAACAAAATCCTGATGATATCCAAGAAGTGCAAAACTATATTTCGGCATTAGAATATGGTCTTAAACGTTTAGACACTCTTCCTTTGTCTCTTAGACTAATCAAAGAACTTCATGAACATCTCATGCAAGGAGTTCGTGGCTCTCATGCAATTCCAGGAGAATTCAGAAAAAGCCAGAATTGGATAGGTGCACCTGGCTGCACTCTTAATAGCGCTAAATTTGTCCCGCCACCTCCTGAAGATTTGCAAGATTGTCTAGGAGAATTAGAAAAATTTCTGCATGATAGACGTCTTCCTCCGCTTGTTCATATTGCATTATGTCATTATCAATTTGAAGTAATTCATCCTTTTTTGGACGGGAATGGAAGAGTTGGACGATTGCTCATTACATTGCTTCTCATAGAGCAAAAAATGCTACCTTCTCCTCTTCTTTATTTGAGTGCGTTTTTTGAAGCAACACGTGATGACTATTACCAAAATCTATATAACCTTAGTGCTAAAGGCTCCTTGAAAGAATGGTTGATTTATTTTTTAAATGGCATTGCGGTGCAATCTGAAGATGCTCTTTCAAGAGCCGTGCGCATCAATGCACTTTTAGATAAATGGAAAATACAATCTACAAGTAAAGGTTCTCACGTACCGATTGAGATTATCGAACATTTTGCAATAAACCCCTATGTAACAATTAAAAAAATTGCTGAGGAATTAAATATTGCCTATAGCACAGCAAAAAGAGGAATCGAAAAACTTGAACTTGCAGGAATTATCAAGCAAGTCAATGAAGCTAAACGTGATAAAATTTATTGCGCGACGGAAATTTTAGATGTTTTAGAAGAACCTGCAAAAATTCAAGCTAATTTTGACTGAAAATCTTCATGATTATTGACAAGTTTTTTGATTAACAAACATCAGACTTAATCCCAAAGATCCACTCAACACTGAGAGAATAAATCAATCTTGTCTCATATATAGAAACTCTGAACTACCCCATTGTTTGAGCTTGGACATCTAGAAATTTGAAAATGAACCAGAGTTTTGTTAAAGCAGGTTGCAGGTTGCTTGTGCTTGCATTGCCTTGTGAAATTTCTCTAAATCATCAAATAAATGACGTTGTCCATAGTCATCATCTCCTGGCGGTTTTCCTGCTTCATACCATATCCACTCATGCACATTTTTTTGTTTCTCAACTGATAACTTGTTATACTTCATAACATTGAGCGCCCATTTCTCAGAAGTTGTTTCAGTAGCGAACCCCAGAATAGAACTTCTCAGAACTAAGCTACTATGCAAACTCTTAAGAGGATTGCCTGAGAGAAGTAAATGATTTAATTTTGTAAGACTCTTAATTTCTACTGGCAATCCTGTCAACTGATTACTCATGAGATTTAAACTATATAAGGATGTAAGCTCCCCAATTTCTGCAGGTATTTTTATTAGTTGATTGGAACTAAGATCTAACTCTTTTAATGCTGTAAGCTTCCCTATTTCTGCTGGTAGTTCTGTTAATCGATTTCCTTGGATCCTTAAATATTGTAATGCTGTAAAATTCTCAATCTCTTTTGGTAGAGCTCTCAAGTTTGCGTAGTCAAGATATAAGCGACCCTTGCCTTGAACTGTAGGAGTACTCTGAATCCATTCGCTCAAACCTTTAGCCAGATCTATCTTTGAAATACCCTGGATTCTTGCTCTTCGATCGCGTATGTGATTTTTTCCCCAAGGCAAAAGCTCCCAAAAAACTATTTTAGCTTCCGCTTTTTTTACTGGCTCCACCTCTGCCTCGATTACATTGTAACGCTCTAAAGAAAAGAGTGGAAATTCAGAAAAAATCACCGGTACCCAAGTAGAATAAAAGTGGCGATGATCTTTCACAGCTTTGATAAATAAATCCTTTGCAGATTGTATTTGCTCGTCTGTAAGATTTTTCTGCTCGACCTTTAAGATGTAACTAAACGTTCGTGATGTCATATCACGTATTTCCTCTCTCCATCTTTTACAAACAAGCGCAACTCTTGGACTTACCTGGGCATCTGTTAAAATCTGTTGCATGATTTCAGTTGGTACATGGGTAAATACATCGCTTCGATTAATTGCTGCCATAGGATCACCAAAATAAAATTGTGAATGAAAAGATTTTTAATTTGAAAAAATTTTAAGCCTTTACAGGTTAAAAGTCTGTTGTGAACTACCTCTCGTAAAAAGAGGCGAACGAGGTGAAAGGAGAGCGAGAGACGCTCGGAAGATATTTCCAAAAAGTTGTTGTTTTCTTCTCTTTTTTTATAGTTTTTGAGGAGGCTACATCTTCCATTATTAAACTGTATCTCTCAATAGAAACTAATGGAAGAGTGGCATGAATTTTAGATGTCGTAGTTGGATAACATTGACGATGAGTCTTTACTGCATTAATAAATAAAGTCTTAGCTTTTTGTATTTGCTCGTTTGTAAGACTTTCCTGATTTACCTTTATGATGAAACCAAACGTTTTGAGTAGCATATAACGCATTTCCTCTCTCCATCTTTTACAAACAAGCGCAACGTTTGGATCCACCTGCGCCTCTGTTAAAATCAGTTGCATGATTTCAGGTGCTATAATTACAAAAGGGCTGTCATTTAATCCGGTTATTGTTGACATGACACGACCTTTTTTGTTGGAATTATTTATTTTTCGAGATAATTCTAATCTATGAAAAATTATTAATCTGTAACAAAATATTTTTGAAAAATAATCCACCGCAAACATTAGCGCTTCGAGCATCTATCATATTCTGTTTAAAAAAAATTCTTGAAATCGTTGCTCTAAAATATTGCTTCTTGGTTTAATAGCTTGCTAATTGCTTAGGACAATCAATGAAAAGTAAATTTTCCTTTTATGAAAGCGCTCTTGCAAAAAAACTAGAGCAAAAACAATACCAGCAGCTTAAATGAGCTCTGCCATCTGATGATACGAGCTCCGTTTCAGATAAACTGATAAATTTTAGCTCCAATGATTTTTTAGGTCTTTCAAAACATCCTCATGTGAAAAAAACCACGATTAAACGCGTTCTAGATTGGGGCGTTGGATCTTCTCCCACAAGGCTTTTAACAAAGCATTTAGAATATCAAATGCAAATGGAAGATCTTTTAGCAAAACTCCTTGGAAAGAAGCAATCTCTTCTTTTTCAATCGGGTCCTGCGGCGCAAAATACGCTTCTTAAAACGCTCATTAGTAGTCAAACGCAACTTTTTATTGACACCTCGATATCCCCTGCTCTTTTTAGAAATGCAAAAATGACAGCTGCTTCTACTTACCTTTTTGATAGAAACGATATGGATCAATTAGAAAAGCTTTTGATTGAATGTGAGGGTGACTCACATTCTTCCCGAATCATTTTAACAGCGTCGTTAACTTTGATGGATGGCAATTTATGTCCAATGCAAGATTTAATTCTGCTTGGATCAAAGCACAGGGCCATTTTATGTGTTGATGACACACTTACAATTGGAATGATGGGAAAATATGGAATGGGCTTTACGTCCCACCGCGAAGGGGTGGACATTTCCTTTGGAAGCTTTGGCAGCGACTGCGGATCTTTTGGAGGGTTTATTGCTGGATCAAATTTAATGAAAGACTATATCACTTCCTTTTCTCCCTCTTTTCAAGAAATGAGCACTCTTTCTCCTGCATCGCTTGGCGCTCTACACGCAGCTTTCGAGCTCATTCCTGACATGGATAATGAGCGAGAAAAAACTCTGACTCTTAGCAAAAAACTGCAAGAGGTGCTTCTTGATCTTGGATGGGATTTGGAAAAGAGTCCATCGCATATCATTCCAATTGCACTTAGTGATGAATCAAAAACTCTGCGTCTTTACCGCTTTTTGCAAGAAAAATCTATTGTTACAACTTTGATAAAATCACAGTCTATCCCCCTTGGATTCTCAAAAATTGCACTCACTTTGAATGCAACGCATACTCAAGAAGATATTGAGGCTCTTGTGTCTATTTTACATGAATCGAGCCGGGAAGACACTCTAGCAACGGTTTGATGTGCAAGTTTAATGCAATCATTGACGGAGACTCCTGACAAGTAATTTCCAATGATGGAAATCTGAGGACATTTCTTTTCAAAATTTTCCAAAAATGCCAAAACTCTTTCTACATGCCCGAGTTGATATTGAGGAATCCCTTCTTTGTATTTTGTTTCCCTGATAAATCTTGGGAGTTCGTTTATATGTAAGTGTTTTTTTAGCGCTATTAGTGCTTCTTTTTCTAAGACATCTTCTTTTGCCATGACTGTAAGGCGAGTTTCATTTGCAACTGTATTTTGCTGCGGGAAGATCTGGGAATCAAATACACATCCGAGAATTTTTTCTTTAGCATTTGATGGCACTAGGTATCCAAAGCCCTTTGGTGCTGCGATTTTTTTATCATACTCAATGTTTATGACACTTATTGGGTATGAGGGGATGGTGGAAAAAAAGGGTTCAGCTGGCAGAAGTTTTTTCATCGCTTGGACGGATCCGGCAAGGATTACGTGATCTACAATAAATGTTTTTCCATTAGTACTCACAGATACTTTGCCGTTTCTCATTTCTATTTTTTTTGTTTCTTCGCCTCTAAGAATTCTTCCAGAAAAGGCCGCTTCCATTCGACTTATTAAACTCTCTATTCCATTTTTAAAGGTAAATAGCGATCTTCCTTTTTGTTTTGACGCGCAAAAAAATCCTTTTGTGATAGAGCCGTAATTTTTCTCCCACTCTTTTAGCGCTGGGAAACAGGCTCTAATGGAGAGTTTATGAATATCTCCTGCATAAATTCCTTTCACAATAGGATCAAAAAGTGTTTCCGCAACGCGTTTATTAAATCTTCTAGAGATAAAATCGTAGATGGTTTCATCTTGGAGAACTTTTGGGATTTTCCTCTCTTTTAGTAGAGAAAAGATAAGGCCTTTTGTCAGGGGAGAAAAAAGAAAGGCTAAAGGATTTGATGGAACTTTACAAAGCGCATTTTGCTGCCAAATGTATTTGCTATTTGCCATCTCATTTGCAAAGATCATCTCATGCTGCATTCCAAGAAAAGATGCGAGTTTAATGAGCTCTTTCGAGCGCGAAATTTTAAATGTTCGCGGCCCTTTTTCAAAGAAAAAGGGTTCTTTTTCTGAGCGTATAACCCCTCCAACTCGCTTTTCTTTTTCAAGAATTGTGATCTTTACATTTTTTTGCAGGCTCTCAAGCTTTAGTGCTGCGCTAAGACCTGAAATGCCTCCTCCAATAATCAAAACTTCTTTCTTTCCCAAATTCTTCCTCAGTGCTACATTAAAAATATGCCGTACATCAATAGTAATAACAGTAAACTCTATTATGAAAAAACAGGAAATGGGCCTCCGCTTATTTTGATCTCGGGCTTTACGACAAATCATCACGTCTGGGATTTTTTTATCCAAACCCTTTCCTTAAAATATACGACAATTACTTTTGATAATCGAGGTTGTGGGCAAAGCTCCACACCAAAAGAGCCGTTTTCTATTGAAGACATGGCGCACGATGTGAAAAATCTCATGGAATCTCTTGGGATAAAAAAAGCATCGATTTTGGGCTCCTCTATGGGCGGTGCAATTGCCATGACTTTTACCCATTTATTCCCTGAGAGGGTAGCTAAGCTCATACTCGTTAGTGCATTTCCTAAAAAAAACGCGATCGGGACCTTCTTTTTTGAAATTCTTCTCAAACTCTTTGAATCAGGTGCATCTGGATATCTCATTCGGGAGTGCATCCTCTCCCTTTGTCTTTCGGAAAAGTTTTTGCAAAAAAAAGAAGCTGTCAAAAGACTAAAAGGGCTAATCGAAGAAGAGCCGCATCCTCAGCCCTTACTTGGTTTTAAAAACCAACTAGAAGCTCTAAGGCATTTTGATGCAACAGATTTTATTGAAAAAATCCAAGCAAAAACACTTGTCATTGCTGCGGAAAAAGATCTATTAACGCCCCTTGAAGGATCAAAAGTACTTGCTGAAAAAATTCCGAAATCAACACTTAAAATCATTCCTGATATTGGTCACGCAATAAATATCGAAAAACCTGAAGTTTTACTTGGCTACATTTTGGAGTTTCTTTCATGAAAGAGCAAATTGTCGATTATTTAAAAAACCTTCGAGATGAGATCACCTGTGCATTTTCCTCTTTTGAATCAAGTTGTACTTTTAAACGCACCCCTTGGGACCATCATACGGGTGGCGGTGGGGAAATAAGCGTTCTAAGGGGCGATGTTTTTGAGAAAGCGGCTGTCAACTGGTCCGGAGTGCTTGGACCGAAACTTCCCTTTGACGAAACTTCAAACCCTTTTTTTGCAACTGGTGTGAGCTTAATCACCCATATGAAAAACCCCCATATGCCAACTGTACACATGAATGTGCGCTACATTGAAACAAAAGAAAAATCCTGGTTTGGAGGGGGTTACGATCTAACGCCTATGGGCTTTTCCTACAATGATGATGCAGAGCATTTTCATACC
>DAOWHK010000007.1 GCA_030641465.1 Parachlamydiales bacterium
AGAAAAAAAGCAAGTTCTACAAAAATGAAAAAAGCTAGAGGTGGAATCACTCAATCAATTGGTGGTAAAAACGAATTGACCCTTACAGTTGATCCAGGAGTAAGTGTTAGCATAACAGGAGAAGATTCGGGGGGCTTTATAACCACAGTATTGAAAGTAGTTTCTGGAGAAGGAAGAGTGGTATAGACTTGTATTGACTATTTATTTACTGCCTAGAATAGCTCTAGGCAGTATTTTTGAATGTATAGTGGATCAAATCTTGATTGATAAAATCCATCTGTATTTTTTTTCATAGAACTTAGCATTCGAGCTCGATGACTTTACAAAGTCATTGTCGCTCTCCATGCATTGCTTAATAAAAAAATCTAATCAGCCGATTTTATCAATCAAGATTTGATCCACTATATGTAACTCTTAAGGAAGTACTGAATAATTCCGCTGTTTCAAGTTCAGAGCCTTTTGTAAATCGCTTATATTCAGACATATGCTCATTTACAAATGACGAAATTCGATAGAAAATCTTCGAAAAACCCCCAAGTCTTGAGTCGGGTTGTGTATAATCAGGGCTTCCTTAAGCATACAATCTTCTTTTTCTTGAAGAAGATTGCCATATAGTTATTCCTCTTCTTATCTAAGCCAAATAGAAAACACTGGAAATCGTCTTTGCAGAATTTTACAAAAAAACAATGGGTAAAAATGGGTCGTGTCTATACACTTTCCTGCAATTTAATAAAGGAGTAATAGTATGGCAGCAGGAGTAACGGGACACACAGCATCGCGATTTATTGTGAATCAACAGCCTTCAAAATTTGGAGGATTTCAAGTAGATTGGGAAGAAAAGAGCCAAGCGATTATTTCTCAGATGGGAGGAAAAATGCGCATGCTCAGAATGATAAAAAGGGAAGATTATAAGCCCGTGTTTTATACTTTGCTTGAAGAGTTTGAACGCCTAAGAGGGGAGATTGCTCATCAACATGAAACACCTGCTGCGGAAAAATTTGGGATGAGAAGAGATCGAATAGGAACGCCTCCTTTTCATCAAACTTTTTTAGATCGTGAATATCAAGGCTACGGAAAGAAATTGTTGAGAAAGCAGTATATGCATTATCTTAGGAATTTAGATGGTGCTACTTCTAAGTCATGGTCCTATGAAGATTCAAAAGTGGAAGTCGAAATTTTTCGCAAAGAAGATGTTAGACTTGATCCATCCACATTCCCGAAGACTCCTCCTGGCGCAAGTAAAAGTGAACGGGATCTCGCTACAAGGTGTTTCAAAATAAAGCATCCGAAAGAATTTCAGGTATATAAAAGATTTGCAATGCTCCAAACAATTGAGCGAGCATATCCATCATCAGAACATCCAAAATCTTTTTTTGTAAGCATGAAAATTAGACATCTTATTGAGGGTAAAATGTATTTAATGACGGAGTTTTTGTCTTGGGGCGTGGGAGAACCAACGAGTGATACGTTTGTAAAAATGCCAGCAAATTCATCTGTTTGTATGGTGCATATGGATAAATTGCTCATTAATGAGACTTTGCCAAAAGTTGCAGAAGTATTTGATCGGATTATGAAATGGGATGGCGGCGATCAAAAGAATTTAAAAGAGATGATCGCAGAATTTAAATGGCGTTTAGCTCCTTGCATGCCAGATGATAGAGGGACATCTTCTATTGCTGAGTGGTTTGAGCAGTCAAGTAATGTTTCTTATGGGTTGGAACAGGTAAAATATGACGATAGTCAAATGATGGATCTGGAAGCACTAATCACCGGAGAAAAAGCAAAATTTGTTACTGCTTATGTCGATGGGAAATTTTTTGTTTGAGTTGGTTTGCCGCTTTTCCTATAGTGCAATTTTTTAGAGAATAGCTGCAGGCGTCAATTTATGGGGATCAAGCAAAGTTTTAAAGTCGTTGGCCTTGACTGCATAGAAGAGGTCACTATTTTAAAAAAGGTGCTTCTTAAGAAGTCTGGTATTCTAGATCTGGAGTTTGATCTACTGAATGCGCGGATGATTGTGGAGATGGATACAGACCTCATTACTTCTTCTGATGTGATAAAGTCTGTAAATGGCTCGGGGATGCAGATTGTTCTGTGGGAAAAAAGGCACATTATTGAAGGGGGCTCGTTTTGGCAAAAACATGGAAGAGCAGTCCTTACAGTCATAAGCTTTTGTTTTCTTGTCGCTGCAGTTATTTGTTTTTATTTAGAAAATCGTGGAAATAATAAATTATTTTTCTCTACGATTGATGATCTTAATTACCCGGGTTATATTAATCGAATCTATTTTTTAGCGATTATTACAGGCGGATGGTTTATTGTTCCAAAAGCGCTATTTGCTCTTCGCCGCTTTCAAGCAGATATGAATGTGTTGATGGTGATTGCAGTCATTGGTGCGATTGCTATTTCTGAGTGGTTTGAAGCTGCAACTGTGACGTTTTTATTTTCTGTAGCAGCGTTATTAGAGCATTGGAGCATCGGACGTGCTCGTAAAGCCATTGGCTCGCTTCTCACTCTTAGTCCAGAAAACTCAAATGTCATCACGAGCGGAACTCAAATAACGAAAAAACCTGTAGCAGATGTGCAACTCAGCGATCATATCTTGATCAAACCTGGAGAAAAAATTCCGCTCGATGCAAGGGTTGTAAAAGGAAACTCTTTTGTCAACGAAGCTCCAATTACGGGGGAATCCAAACCTGTCTCTAAGCAAGAGGGGGATCTTGTTTATGCAGGAGCC
>DAOWHK010000111.1 GCA_030641465.1 Parachlamydiales bacterium
CTCTGCCATACGCGCAGTAAAAGTATCGTAGTGTTGCATGGCAATAATCGTAGGTGGAACAACCACTGCAACTTGCTTGCCACCATCAACAACAGATTCAAAATAAGCTCTCATGGCAACTTCCGTTTTTCCATAGCCAACATCTCCACAAATAAGTCTGTCCATCGCTTTCAAAGAGCACATGTCTTTTTTAAGATCAACTGTAGCATTTAGTTGGTCATCCGTTTCTACAAAAGGAAATTCATTTTCAAAAAGCTCTACATCATCGCTGTCTTGTGCGTATTCAAAACCCCCTTTATGTTCGCGATTTGCTTGGGCTTGTAAAAGATCCTTTGCATAGCCAAGAATTGCAGTCTCGGCCTTTTCTTTCGCTTTTTGCCAAACTTTTGTACCAAGAGTGTGGAGTTTTGGCGTTTCTTCATGAGGGCCAATGTAGCGGCTAACAAGGTGTGACTGCGCTAGGGGAGTGAAGAGTTTGCTATTACTTGCATACTCAATGAGGAAAAATTCTTCTTCATTTCCGAGGTGATTTTTTTGTTTCTCGATCCCTAAAAATTTGCCGATACCACTATGGAAATGAACGACGAGATCTCCAGGCGTTAGCGCGTGAAAATCAGATGCTGGCGTGTGGTAGGTGTTTCTCCATTTTTGCCTGCTAACTTTCTGTCTTTTTGTGATTTCTGTATAGGGAAGAAGGATTTCTTTTTGATCAAGAAGCACATATCCGCTTGAGAGATAGCCTGGCTTGTATTTGGCATGAGATAAATCTAGCTCAGCTGTTTTTTCTTTCAAGGCATTTTCTTCGGCCTCTGACGCTGTAAGAAAAGTAAGGGAAAAGGATTTTGCTTCTCTTTCCATCGATAAGAGCAAATCTTCTTCAAAATAGCTTGAGGGTTTGATAAAGGAGTGGCGGAGTCGTTTTGTTTCGATTGTCTGGCTAAACATATCAAAAGAGATAGGTTCGATAGGCTTTCTAGGGCCAGGCTTTGGTGCTATTTCAGAAAGTGCCTCTAGGGGGTCTTTTGAGAAGAAAAGGGTTTTATGAGTTTTTATTTGTGCAAAAAAATCGGGAAAAGAAAGAAATAGGGGGGAGCTTGCTCCGGGCAAACTTTTTAAAGAGACATATTTATCTTCTATTTTTAAAAGATCATCGAATACTAATAGGGGCTTGGAGTTTAAGTAGTCTAAAAAGAGTGCCGGCGCCTTTTCTTTTTTTAGCCGATTGAATTCATCTGCAGGAGATATAAATACATCCTTTCTTTTTTCCATGGATTTTTGGGAAATGGGATCAAATGCCCTGATATTGTCAATCGTATCCCCGAAAAAATCGATCCGGCAGGGGTCAAATGCTGAAGTTGGAAAAATATCGATTAGCCCACCGCGGACAGCAAATTCCCCCTTGTCAGAGGCAACAGGCCTTTTTGTATATCCAAGCGAGACTAAAAGATCTGGAACGTTTGAAAAGGAGACTTCATCCCCAATTTTAATGTGCAAGAAATTTTGCAAAAGGGACTCTTTTGGAACCACCTTTTGTAGCAGTGCTTGAAGAGATGTAAGAATAACTTTTGGCTCTTTTTCTGTTAGCAACTCATGGATAATTTGATAGCGCTTTCCAACAATGTCAGGGCTCGGGACAATCTCTTCACCAGGAAGTGTTTCCCAGGCAGGAAATTGCAGAGGAGGTTTTTCTAGAAAGTAGCAAAGGTCTTCGTAAAGTAAATTCTCTCTTTCGCCACCAGTAATAATTACAAGATGCTGATTTAAGTGATTTTTGGCAATCGCAAGTAGGTAGGCTTTAGGGCAATCCCACAATCCTTCCATTAGAAGGGATGGGGTAGATTTTAGGGCCTGCTGAAAAAGAAGTAGAGAGGGGCTAGTGATGGTCATGGATCCATTCTGTTGCAAGATTTAGTGCCTCATCAATCCCGGAGGGGTTTTTACCTCCTGCTTGAGCCGTTTCTTTTTTTCCGCCGCCACCGCCTTTGATTGCACAAGAAATGTGTTTAATCAGTGCATTTGCATAAACCCCTTTTTTCACAAGGTCAGGGCTCACACTTACGTGAATCTGGCATTTATCCCCATCGATCGCAGCAAGAATTACGATTCCAGATGGCATTTTTCTTAGGAGTAGGTCAGCGAATGCGCCAAGCTCTTTTGGATCCATATCCACCTTTGCTTGAATCACATTGATTTTGTTAATACAATTTGCGGTTTTGATAAGTGAGTCGGAAAGGGCTGCAAGAGTTGCTTGACGCATCGATTTTACGCTCTGTTTAAGCGTGCGATTTTCCTCAGAAAGGGTGACTACTCGCTCTTCCACTTGAGAGGTTTTTACCTGAAGCGTTTCTGCAATTTGAGAAAGTCGCTTGTCTGATTTATACATGAATGTTTCCGCATCCATTCCTATGACAGCCTCGATTCGGCGAACGCCCTTTGCGATGCTTCCTTCTTTTGTAATACGAAAAAGTCCAATGGATCCAAGTGTATTGCAGTGCGTGCCGCCACAGAGCTCTTTAGAAAAACCATCAATCGAAACAAGTCTTACTTGGTCCCCATATTTATCTCCAAAAAATTGTTTAATCTCAGGGTGATTTTGAATGGAGCTATAAGAGATTTCTTCCGTTTTAACAGATCCGCCCTGCCAAATTTTATGGTTAATGATACTCTCAATAGCGCGAACATCTTCTTCAGAAAGAGGTTTATGATGGTTAAAATCAAAACGGATGCGATTTTCCTCAACAAGAGAGCCTGCCTGCCTGATATGCTCCCCTAGAACCTTTTGCAAAGCAAAGTGAAGGAGGTGAGTCGCTGTATGGTTTTTGCAAATGGCCTCTCGTCTCAAGCGATCAACAGATCCTGTCATCGGCTCTCCAATAAGAAGTGTTCCTTTTTCGAGTTTTCCAATATGTGCAATAACTCCGTCATATGGTGCTTTGCAATCCTTGACAATAAATTTTGCATCTTTATGCGTCAAAGCTCCGACATCTCCAACTTGACCCCCTTTTTCTGCATAAAAAGGAGTTTTATCAAGGAGCACAATGCCCTCTTCCTCTGCTGACATTTTTTGTACAAACACTCCATTTACAATGAGTCCAATGACGGATCCATCATCTTCTACCGAATCATAACCAACAAACTCTGAAGGATCATGTTTTTGTAGAAATTCTTCATAGAGACTTGTTTCGACTTTTTGCACAGTTTCTTTTTTAGAGCTGCGCGAAGTTTCTTTAGCCTTAGCCTCAAACGAGTTAAACGCATTTAAATCTACTTTGAGATCAGAATCTGTTGCAAGAAGAAGAATTTCTTCAATAGGAAATCCATAAGTATCTTTGAGTTTAAACGCGTCTTCTCCGCTAATTTCGTGAGTTGAAGCTTGCTTTGCTGATGAAATGATAGAATTTAACATATTGCCACCTCGTTTTAAGGTGCGTAAAAACCCTTCTTCTTCGAGGCTCAAGATTTCTTCAATCCGCCCTTTAGCAGTATTTAGCTCGTGATAAGCAGTCCCCATTGTCTCAACAAGTGATGGAAGAAGCTTTCCCATAAATGGCTTATCCATTCCGAGCATCTTTCCATATCTCACAGCGCGTCTAAGAACTTTTCGAAGGACATAACCTCTTTCAATATTACTCGGCTCTACTCCATCAGCAATTGCAAAAGAAAGAGTGCGGAGATGATCGGAAACGACATGAAATGCAGGAGCGAGGAGGGGATCTTTTGGGTTATAGGAGCGTCCTGAAATTGCTTCCATCTTAGAAATAATGTGGCGCAGCACATCTGTTTCAAAAATAGAATCGACCTCAGTCATCAAGGAAACGACCCGCTCTAAACCAGCGCCCGTATCAATGGATTTCTTTGGCAGAGGTGAAAGATCTCCTTGCAGAGTTCGGTCAAATTGCATGAAGACAAGATTCCAAAATTCGATATAGCGCTCGCCAGTTGTATCCTCTTTTGGAGAGGCAGCGCTTCCATATTTGCTGCCCCGATCGAAAAAAAGCTCAGAAGAGGGGCCGCATGGACCTGTCTTTCCCATGGACCAAAAATTGTCCTCAGTTGCAATTTTTACAATCCGTTTTTCCTCGATATGCTCTTTCCAAAGCTCGAAGGCCTCGTCATCAGTTTCATAAACCGTTACAAAAAGCTTTTCGATCGGAAATTGAAAAATTTCTGTTGTGATTTCCCATGCATAGCGAATCGCTTCTTTTTTGAAATAATCTCCAAAAGAAAAATTCCCAATCATCTCAAAAAAAGTGGCATGTCTCGAAGTGTGGCCAACATTTTCAAGATCATTATGCTTTCCACCGACTCGAATGCATTTTTGGGAAGAGGCGGCTCGTACATAATCCCTTTTTGCCTTTCCTAAAAAAACATCCTTAAATTGGTTCATTCCTGCATTGATAAAAAGAAGCGTTGGATCGTCATGTGGCACAACTGAGGAAGAGGGGATGATTTGATGCTGCTTGTTTTTAAAATAATTTAGGAATTTTGATCGAATTTCATTTGATAACATTATGGGCTCCATCGCTTTGAAAGCAGTGGTATATAATTGCATAATATGAAATATTTTGCAATGATGCATAATTAACTCATTTTGGGAGATAACTTGATGGATGAAGATCTAAAAAAGATTCTTGGAAAAGTTGCGAGTGCGATACGTATTCTTTCCATGGACGGGGTACAAAAAGCAAATTCTGGGCATCCCGGACTTCCCCTTGGTTGTGCAGAACTCGGAGCCTATCTATACGGACATATGCTGAAACAAAGTCCAAAAAATCCCAAGTGGATGGGGCGCGATCGATTCATTTTATCTGCAGGTCATGGCTCGATGTGGCTCTACTCCTGCCTCCATTTAGCAGGATATGATCTCTCTTTAGATGACTTAAAAAAATTTAGACAGCTGCACTCGAAAACGCCAGGACATCCTGAGTGTCATGAAACACCTGGAGTGGAATCTACAACAGGCCCTCTTGGACAAGGCGTTGGCAATGCAGTTGGCCAGGCCCTTGGATTAAAAATCCTTGGAGAAAAATTTAATACGGATAAACACAAAATTTTCTCCAACAAAGTATTTTGCTTAGCCGGCGATGGATGTCTTATGGAAGGTGTTTCTTCTGAAGC
>DAOWHK010000031.1 GCA_030641465.1 Parachlamydiales bacterium
ATATGGCGAGATTTTGTTTAGATATTGGATGGAAAATATAGAATAGAAGGATCGGACAAAAAGTAATCCGTTTAACTTTTTTTATACTTGCATTCCAGTCATTATTGGTCGATCCTTGATAATAGAGAGTTATCTGGTTAAAGTGCATTCTATGTGATGCTAGAGAGTACTTTAATGACCACAGAATAAAAAATAAGATTGTGCGCAGTTTTCCAAAAGGATATGGAGCTCTATCAAACATCTTTGGATTGCTTAATTCGACGCACGCAATATCATCTGAGTGTATTACTGTATAAATATTCTTTTTCTTTATTTCTAAAAATTCTATGAGCCCTCCATCATCAGGCATTAACGTTTCTGGGAGGTTTTTTTTAATGTTTCGACAATCAAGTGCAAGTGGATGAAAATGTAATGATTTTCCGATTAGATTATCCTCCGATGCCTTCCAATAAAAAAACGAAGGCCAGCTGCTGCAATAAGGTTCTTCCCAAATAGAAGTTTTAGCATAAGGTATTAGGTGGCGAATACCATATTTAATTAAAGAGCGATTGGAAATAGTAAGACTATTTGTTGCTTTATCAAAATACTGATCAAGTACTTCTTGGGTAAAATCTATTGATGAAGCCCGGGCTAATTCAAAAATCAGAACGGCTTGATTTCCATTTTGGATTTCTTCGCAGCATCTTTTGATCCCTCCGTCTCCTATGACACTATCAGGATTTAAAAGTAGTAAAACTCTGTTATTGGCTATTGCCTGTGTAATAGCATGAGATTGGCAGAAGCCTTTGATTGTATGTTTTTTTGTTGAGTTTTGTAGAGATTCGGGGGAAATAAAGTTAAGTATTTCAATTTTTAGATATTTTGAAGCACTGAGATAATGGGGATGTTTTATAATCCTATTACGATCTATTGCTGTTGTATAGATTTTCCAAGTAATGTAAAAAGCTTTTACGCAAGAAGGTAAGTTGTTGTTTGATAGATAGCTTGGAACAATGACATTTAGAAAGAGGTCAGTATATTCGGTCCCCCATACGATGGAGATAATTTCAAATGGGGGTGCTTTCATAGAGTAGTTTTGTTTCATCTGGGTTTTTTGTTCCCCTTTGTTTATTCCATAAAGAGGAATATCGCGCCTCTTGATCAAGAAGAGTTTGATGAGTGCCATGCTCAATAATTTTTCCATGCTCAACGACAATGATTTTATCAGCGTCCATAATTGTGGAGAGTCTATGAGCAACGATAATCACTGTTCTATCTATGCGAAATTTCTCAAGAGCTTTTTGGAATAGGGATTCTGAATGGCTGTCGAGATGACTTGTTGCTTCGTCCAAAATCAGAATTTGTGGCTTGCGAATCACAGCTCTTGCAAGAGATAAACGCTGCTTTTCTCCGCCTGAAAGTTTATGTCCACGCTCGCCAATAATTGTTTGATATCCTTTAGGAAGTTTTTGGATAAACTCATGAGCTCCGGAAATTTTTGCAGCGTTTAGGGCTTCGTCTGGTTCTAATGGGACATGTCCAAATAAAATATTTTCTTCTATCGTTTCATTAAACAGGCAGACATCTTGGCAAACAACGCCAAAATGAGAGCGATAGCTTATCGGGCTATATTGATTAATTGGCTGGCCATCGATGCATATTTGTCCGCTTGTTGGCTCATAGAGACGCATTAGAAGATCAAGTGTTGTGGATTTTCCAGAGCCAGATAGTCCTACAAGCGCGGTGGTTTCCCCTTTTTTAATCGTAAAGGATATATTTGAAAGTGCTGGAGGGGTGTTTTTTGTATAACTGAACGTCACATTATTAAAGGTGATGGACTGGTTAAATTCTGTCAATTCGTTTCCAGAAACTTTACTAAACTCTTTTCCATCATCTATTAGGATTTCATTGAGTCTATAAATATTTCCAAAATAGGTACTAATTGTACCAACACTTGCAAGAGTTGTTTGAGACTTTGTACTCATTCTGTAGGCAATGATTAGAAAGGTAAGTAGAGATGAGAGGGTCGATTGGCTTTCAGAATGAAATAATGAAGCGCCTATGACTAAAATGACACCGACTAAGGCTATACCAAAAAATTCATTTAGAGCTGGGATGGAGCTGTTCCATAAATGCACTCGTTTTGTGGATTTTGCTATTGTATCGAAAATACGGTCACTTTTTATTTGAGCGTTTTCTACTTGATTATAGAGGTGAAGAGTGCGGATAGATTGCATGTTTTGTACGATATGTTTGCTAAAATTAGCATGTTCAGTAGCTTGGTCTTTGGAAACGAAAGAGATTTTTTTTAGTACAAATTTTTGCAGTAGAATGTACCCTCCATAGAGACAAAAAGCAATGATTGTCAGGCGATATTCAAGAAGGAGCATCATTCCAAAACAAATAAGAACCATAATACCATTTAGAATCGCATTGTTAAGATGGTTCATGATTCCACTGAAATAGTTAGTGGGGGTGCGAATGTGCTCTACTAGGTCTCCTGTTTTGTAGCGGGACGTAAAAGAAAAGGTCATTCGGAAAATTTGACTGTAGATTTTTTTTTGCACTTTTTTTAGAAGCTGATATGCAATGACATTTGATTGATAGGATGTGAAATAGCTAAGGCTGCTGCGGAAGATTTGCGCAAAGATTGCCGTTAGAATAAATCCGATAAAGAGTTGCATTTCTGAAAATTGAGTTAAAAATTCATTGAGAGAGAGGTGTGATAAAAATTTATAAGAGGAAAAATCAGGGACTTGATGTGTACTAATTACGGAAAATGCAAGTAAAATAAATGCGTATGAGACTCCTTCTAAAAGAGCTGCCAGTATGTTTGTGATAAATAAAAATGCATATTTATAACTATTTCTATATTTTTCTCCCCAGAATAGATGCCAAAGAGGAGACTTGAGAAGTGATTTCCATTTATGCATTGAGGATTACTCTATATGTTGATATTCAAGGGGCTCTTTACAAATCTCATCAAATCCTTTAGTAACCCAATCAATCGATGTTTTTATCCCTTCGCTCAAATCGATTTCTGGTTGCCAGTAGAGCTCTTTTCGAGCTTTGCTTGAATCAATAATATAGGCTTTGTCTTGTCCAAGTCTTTCTGGAGCTGTGGTCGTGATTTCTTCGATGGATTTATTAAGAGATGCCCCAATTTTTTGTACAACTTCCAAAACGCTTACTCCGGCATCAGGGGAGAAGTGATAAATTTCTCCGATTTTTCCATGTTCCATGGCAAGCAGTTCGCCCTTAGAAACATCGCGAATGTGAATGTAGGATTTTACGGCTTTTCCACCACCGTGGAGAGCGATTTTTTGTCCTTTTTTTATATTAATGATCGATCTTGGAATGATTTTAAAGAGTTGTTGATGGGCGCCATAGACGTTTGTTGCGCGAATCATGACGAGGGGGAAATTGAAGTTTTTTTGAAATGTAAAAAGGGAAAGATCGCCAGCAGCTTTTGAGGCAGCGTAGGGAGTGCTAGGATTTAGGGGGGCGCTCTCTTTGACAATTCCTTCGCAGCTGCCATACACTTCTGGGGAGGAGATGTGGACATATTTTTTTAGATAGGAAAGATCTTTTAGAATGTTTGCAAGTTTTGTAAGCGCTACGGCATTTGTTTGAAACCAGTGGTGGGGATGATCCCAGCTAGGTCCGACTTCACTTTGCGCTGCAAAATTCACAATATATTCGGGCTGAAATTTTTCGAGTATTTGGCTTAATTTGTCTAGGTCGGAGTTGAGATCTATTTGGTGAAAGGTGAAGTTTTGGGTGTGCCTTTTGTAGGGTAGAAAAAGAGCGGATTTTTCTGGAGATCTGCTAATGCCCACAACTTCATATGCACCTTTTTCTAATAGAAGATCGATAAAATCACTTCCGGAAAAGGAGTTACTTCCAATGACTAGAACTTTTTTCATTATTTTAGGAGCCTTGTTAAAAATTTATTAAATGCAATTTTTTGTACAGGTTCTTTGTTTCCAACGATTTGGACATCAATTGCCGATGCGATAGAGCCGAAAAATCCCGCAAGTTTATGGGAGAGTCCAGATGCGAGAGCAAGTGATGCGAGAGCAAAGTAGGAATCTCCAGCGCCTACTCGATCAACGCTAGAATTGATAAGGGCTGGAATGGATACTTCGTCCTGATTTTTTCCGGCAAAGTAGGCTCCATTTACCCCTCTTGTAATAGAGATTGAGGATGCTCCGAGCTTTTTTTTCACATCTTTTGCAATGTGTTTGTAACAGCTATATCGATCGTGTGCTGCAAGTCTTAGTTCTGGTTCGTTTAGGGAAATAAAATCAGCTCTTTTGTAATTGGTTACGACATTATAGCCCCGATTTCCACTATTTATTTGCGTATTCAGCGCTAGAAAGTTCGGGATTTTAGAAAGAGCATCGATAAGTAGTGGGGATGTTAGGCCATTTCCAAAATCGCAGACGAGTACAAGGTCATATTTATGGGCCTTATTTTTAATAGTGTCAATCATATCAAGTGTTTGTTTATCCGTTAGAAGAGAGTCGTTTGTGGAATAGGTTTCAAAGAGTTTCGTGAGAGTTTTTCCATCTTTTAATACGTATCTTTTTTTCGTGAGTGTTTGCGTATCTTCTAGATAAGTGAATGTTGGACGCACAGTAGAATTTAGCGTTGTATGAATGAAATTTAGATGGGGACACGTTTTGCCGATCGCTGTAAGAAGAGTTACATTATTTGTAAATTCCGCTAAATGATTTGCGATAATCAAAGATCCACCGAGAAATGTTTCAAAATA
>DAOWHK010000215.1 GCA_030641465.1 Parachlamydiales bacterium
TAACCCCACCGACTTGCTGGATAGTAGGCCGCAGCTAAATGCTTTTGATATTGTATGCCTTGGATACTTCGCACATGAGAATAATGTCCCCAGAGAGGATGCTTTAGCTCCTCGAAAGAGCGCATTGTTTGTAAATACGCAGTACCAACATCAGATGAGAGTTCTTTTAGCTGAGTAGCGAGAAGATGCGTACAACTTACTAGTTTTTTATTACCCTCTTTTTTAAGAATTTGGCGACATCGAATGAGATGAAAAAGCATCGGTTTAAGAGAGGCTTCTTTGCAAAAATTGGCGTCTAAAGACAGGAATGCACGGAGACAGTCCCACCTGTGCTTTTGCCAAAAATCTGCAAAGAGTTTCTTTTCGGCCTCTTCTAAATAATCGAGGTAGGGGCGGGCGTAGGTTTTTTTTTCCTTTTCAAGAATCCGTTTTTGGGAAAGATACTCCTTAAAATGCTCTTTTCTCCAAAGAGTAAAATTTACTGTGTGAAATAAAGTGCGAGCTTCTTCTTTTACATGACACTCAACTACGGCTTTTGCCTGAGATAGCTCTCGGTAGAACGCGGGATTGTGATGCTTGACTTTTGCAAAAAGAGCATCGGAAAAAAGATTTTTAGAAACCGCGATACGGCAAAGATCAAGAAGAAGAAGTTTATCATCATTATGAAGAACATCGAGCAGATAAAGGTCTGCTTCTTTTTTGAGCATTTGTACATGGGTTTCATGTTTAGTAAAAGCCTCTTGAATCGCAATTCTTTTCAGCTCCTTTGCTAAAGATCCGTTTAGAGGATGCTTTGCATTTTTTGGGTAAAGAGCGTCTATGACAGCCGTCATATCCTCTTGCAAAGAGAGTTTTAATAGCATTTCAAATACTTGCTCAAGGATCATCATCTTGCCAATTGTATCTAGCTGCCGAAGACCTTTATGGATGGATCCTTTTTGGGATAGGATGTAATTTAGGTAAGTGTCCCACGTAAGTCTTTCAGATTCCGAGTAGTAAGAATCTGTTTTTTCTGAAAAACACTCCCTTTCTAAATCACTCACCCCGTCCCAGATTTTTGCAATATAGTTTTCATTTTCTAACCATTTTGTCACAGAAAAGGATTTTTCTTGCTTCGTTTTGTCATCACCCGATCCAATAAAATCGTTCGGATCAAAACGGGGATAACTTGCCATCGCGACTATTTCCCCAGTTTTTGGAATCATCGCAACAACGGATCCCCCCTTAATCCAAGGGGGAGTGATGGTAGAATGATTTTTTCCAGCAAACGCAAAACCCTTTTCTCGATCCATTTCACTAATCGTAAGCAGTTTTTCTGCATGCTCTTGAAGCCCTTTTGCAATAGAAAGAGTGAACTCCTTGCCAGGAACTGGACAGGTAGATTCAGGAAGCGTGCGAATGAATCGACCTTTTGCGCCAAGTTCCATTTTTTTTGTGCCATAAATACCGCGGAGATTTTCATCAAACTGCTTTTCTAGTCCCGTTTTCCCAACAAAATCATTGATGCGGTAAGCTTTTTCTTCGAGCTCTTGAAGTCTTTTTTTAACCTCTTGACTACTTCTAAATCCATGGGGAAGAGGGGTTGGCAGCCCTCGATCCTTGCTTTGCAGAAATTCAGTGAGGGACGAGAGCTCTTTTGCAATAGCAAAATATTCTTCTTGGTTAATAGATCCAAGGTATCCAATTAAATCACCTGCAAGTTTTCCTTGAGGATAGGCTCTTGTGGGACATCTTTCTGCAAGCATCCCAGGATAGGTTTTCTCAAGCATACGCAGTTCATAATAACTCCTTTCTGAAATCGCATGTTTAATGACAAAGGGAGTCTTTGGAAAAATAGAAGATTTGCTATAGATCACATCTTCAATCCAAGTAGGATCTAGAGAGAATTTTGTTCCGAGAAAAAGGGAGAGTTTTGAGATGTAGTCTTTTCGAGCAAAGATTTTTTTTCGCACGCCATTTTCATCTTTCCCCCATTTTACTCGGGGGATTTCCCGAATTTGGTCGTAGCAAATCGAAACATTATACTGGATTTTGTTCACAGCAAGAGGCTCGCCAAAGCGATCGAGAATCACTCCGCGCGCAGCTTTTTCTACTATTTTTCGCCGCATTGGTTTTCTTGCAAGCTCTACATGCGCATCATGTTGCACGGTTGCTAAATGAAAAATACGAATGCCGATGAGAAGAAGGCTTAAGAAAAAAATATGAAGGATGTGGTTAGCTTTCTTCGGAATATCATTATGTCTCATCCCTTGAAAATAATCGATATAAGGCGATGATTGCTACAATTTTCGTCCCTATTTTGGAAAGAATTTTTTAAGTAGGGCCGTTTTTTCTTCTTGATAGGAAAGAATCACTTTTTTTAGCTTATGATCAAGATCTGTTTGTGGATTGATTTGACCATTTCCAAGCTTTTCAAGGTACTCTTCTATTAACCCTTGCATCTGAAGTTTTGGGGCAAGATCAGAGAGGATTTCAAAATGCGTTTGAAGCTCTTTATGTTCCATGCAAAGCATTTGCATTTGGGAAAATTTCTCAAGCTCTAAAATGCATTGCCTTTTTTGAAATGTTTCTTTGTCGAGTTTGTTATTTACAAGAAGGAGATCTAGCTCAAAAGACTTTAGGAAAAATTCAATATCAAGACCAATTAGTTGATTTTCAAGAGGCGTTTTTCCATCCCCTTTGAATTTGTTTTTCAAAGATTCATAAAAATTTAATCCTTCTTGCTCAGCATCACTTAGACTAAGCTGAAGGTTTTTTTTGAGCTCGACCGCAAAGGGGGAGTTCCCTTCTTTTTTGCACAATTTGAGAATTTTTTGATCGCGAGCCCGTTTTAGCAAGTCTTGCTTTTCTTTGAGCGGATCACTGGACTTTACATTTTCTATTTGACCATCATATTGCTTCAAGAGGTCCGCTTTTTCTTTTCTCTGTTCTAAGAGGGAGTTGTATTGCCACTTGTGATTTGCACTCTTGTAATTTTTATCGAGGCTTTTCAAAAAAGATTTATACTTTCCGTCCTTATGGTCTTTTGCAAGTGCATTGATAAACTCACTCGAATGAGAATAATAGATAGGGGTATTTTGAATCCCTTTTGCTTCTTCTGCAACCATTGGCGCTGTAAGAAGGAATAAGGGTAGTAAAGCTTGAAATTTCATAAAAAACCTATTAAGTAATTACGCTTCATTTTAAGTCATTTTAGTTTAGAATACAATTCTAATTATAAAATTAATGATTGTTAAAAATCAGCATTAATGACGATGTCAGTTTCAAGTGACTCTACGGAATAGATAGAAAGTAAAGTTGCTGCGCAAAGTATTTTTTTGAAAATCGACATAATTAAAGTGCGTTGGTTTTGGTGAAATTTTTTTTTTACCAATGTTCTAAATAAAAAGCACTAGTAATTTTCTTTAGGATTTTTCTTGGAAATAATTCGCTTATCCTATAAATTTATTTCCTATCAGCTATGCGCCTGTGGTTCAATGGTAGAACAATAGCCTTCCAAGCTATTAGCGTCAGTTCGATTCTGACCAGGCGCTACCATTAAAATAGAATATTAACCAAGACCGAAATTCTTCGTTTATCGAAGAATGCCGTCAGTCAAAAAAAGGGACAAGGCTTGGAACACGCACAAGAAAAAATCACAATTAAAGAATTGTTAGAATCTGGCGCTCATTTTGGGCACCAAAAGCACCGTTGGAATCCAAAGATGAAACGTTTTATCTTTGAAGAGCGCAACGGAATATACATCATAGATTTAGCAAAAACAGTGCAGCAGATTCGTATTGCACTTGAAGTTGTTGCAGATGTCGTATCGAAAAATAAAAGTATTTTGTTTGTCGGTACAAAAAAACAAGCCAAGATAGTCGTAAAAGAGTGCGCAGAAAATTGCGACGAATTTTATGTTTGTGAAAGATGGCTTGGGGGAATGCTTACAAACCTTACCACAATTCGCAAATCTGTAAAAACCCTCGAAACTATCGAAAAGAAAATTGCAACAGGTGGGGCTGGATTTACAAAAAAAGAAATGACACTTCTTAGCAAAGATCAGATCAAACTTAGTCGCAATCTATCAGGTATTAGATCTATGAGAAAGCCTCCAGGGCTTTTGATTGTTGTAGATCCTAGCAAGGAACATATTGCAGTTGCAGAAGCGAATAAACTTGGCATTCCAGTTATGGGACTTGTTGATACAAATTGTGATCCCGATCCGGTGGATTACGTTATTGCCTGTAATGATGATGCTTTAAAAAGTATTAAATTGATTCTAAATGCAATCGCAGAGGTTGTTATCCGCAAGAAAGAAGAGCATAATCTTACAAAGCCAAAAGAAGAGCCTTCAAAAAAAGATGAAGAGCCAATCGATATTGTGAATGACGATTTTAGCAAACAGCCTGAAGAGGCTGAAAAAGACAAAGGGGATGCGAAAAATGAGTAAACTATCTGCTGAAATGATAAAAACCCTTCGTGAGCGCACAGGTGTTGGAATGTCAAAATGCAAAGAAGCTCTTGTAAAAGCTGCAGGCGATATGGAAACTGCAATCGACA
>DAOWHK010000076.1 GCA_030641465.1 Parachlamydiales bacterium
CTTACAGATTTTTGCAATCTTTTTGGAGCGGTGGAATTTTACAAAACATGTAAAAAAGCATCCATTAAGCCAATTATCGGATGCGAGATGATCCTTGCGCCTTCTTCTAGACTAGAAAAAAAGAAAATTGGCGCCCAGTCTGTTGGTCATCCTCTTATCTTACTTGTAAAAAATAAACAGGGGTACCAAAACCTATGTAAAATTTCCTCGATTGGATATGTAGAAGGATTTTATTACACTCCAAGGATTGATAAAGAAACTTTAGAAAAACATAGTAGCGGTCTTATTTGCATTTCGGGATCTTCTGCAAGTTTGCTCTCGGAATTCCTATTGAATGGAAAGGAGGAGGAAGCGCGAGAAGAAATTAAGTGGTTACAAGCGCTTTTTAAAGAGGATTTATATTTTGAACTAAGTCGTCATCAAATGAGTGATGAGCATATTGCAGAAGATAAGATGAAGCACGAGTCCTGGCTCTATCAAAATTATGTCACATATATTGAAAACGAATCAAAAATTAATCAGGCTCTTGTAAAATCTTCCAAAGAGTTTGGAATTAAAATCATTGCGACAAATGATGTTCACTATTTGCATCGAGAGGACTGGAAAGCGCATGAGATCTTAAAAAATGTGCAGTCAGGTGAGCCCTGTGAAATTTGGGAAAAAGACTCTTTTGGTAATCCCAAAGCGCTTATACCAAATCCTAAACGGAAGGTTGAGGCGACGCATGAGCTTTATTTTAAATCTCCACAAGAAATGGAGCGTCTATTTTCTGATTTAAGCGAGGCGGTAGAAAGTACGCAAGAAATTGCTGATAAATGCAATTTTGAGATGGATTTTACTACAAAATTTTATCCTGTCTACACGCCTCCGCATTTAGAGAATCAACAACTTGAGGAAAAGGATCGCAAAAAGGCTGTAGATAAATATTTAACAGACCTATGCCACGAAGGGATTAAGCAAAAATATACGGAAGAAAGACTTGCCAAAATTGGTGAAATTTATCCTGGTGAAGATCCACTTGAGGTGATTCGCAAAAGACTTGATTATGAATTAAATTTAATCATCTCGAAGGGAATGTGCGACTATTTGCTCATTGTTTATGATTTTATTGCGTGGGCAAAAGGGCAGGGGATTCCAGTCGGGCCAGGTAGAGGCTCAGGTGCTGGTTCGATTATCCTTTATCTGATCGGTATCACTGACATTGAACCTCTTCGATTTAATCTCTTTTTTGAAAGATTCATTAATCCTGAAAGAATTTCCTATCCTGATATAGACGTAGACATCTGTATGGATCGTAGGGCTGATGTTATCGAGTATACTTTGCAAAAATATGGTAAAGATAAAGTTGCGCAGATTATCACCTTTGGTACGATGAAAGCGAAAATGGCGATTAAAGATGTCGGGAGAGTTCTTAGCGTACCGCTTTCGAAAGTGAACTCAATTGCAAAGCTTGTCCCAGAAGATCCTGGAATGACTTTAGATAAAGCTTTGCAAATTGATCCTGATCTTCAAAATATTTATGAAAATGATGAGCAAGCAAAAAGAATCCTTGATTTTGCAAAAAAATTAGAGGGTTCGATTCGGAACACTGGTGTACATGCAGCAGGACTCATTATTTGTGGAGACCCTCTTACGGATCACATTCCTGTGTGTAATTCTAAAGATGCAGAAATGGTGCTAACACAATACTCCATGAAACCTGTTGAATCAGTTGGCATGTTAAAAATAGACTTTTTGGGTCTTAAAACGTTGACATCGATTCAAAAAGCTACAGATGCGATTTATAAAAGCTCTGGAACGAAGATTGATTGGGTAAATCTGCCCTTTGATGACAAACCTACTTTTGATTTACTCAATCAAGGAAAGACTTTAGGCGTTTTTCAATTAGAGTCAACCGGCATGCAAGAGCTTGCAAGGAATCTGCATATTGATAAATTTGAGGAAATTATTGCGGTAGGAGCGCTTTATAGGCCAGGACCTATGGAAATGATTCCTTCATTTATTGATAGGAAGCATGGGCGAGAAAAAATAGAAAATGACCATCCTTTAATTGAAGAAATTATCCAAGAAACCTACGGCATTATGGTTTATCAAGAGCAAGTGATGCAGATTGCATCAAAACTTGCCAATTACTCTCTTGGTGAGGGCGACGTCCTTCGGCGAGCTATGGGTAAGAAAGATAAAGAAGAAATGGGTCGCCAACGTGATAAATTTAGACAAGGAGCTCTTGAGAATGATATTGACGAAAAAACTTCTATGCTTATTTTTGATAAAATTGAAAAATTTGCATCCTACGGTTTCAATAAATCTCACGCAGCAGCTTACGGTTACTTAAGTTATGTAACAGCATTTTTTAAAGCCAACTATCCAAAAGAGTGGATGGCAGCTCTTATGACATGTGATATGGATGACATCTCAAAAGTTGCCAAGTATATTCGCGAATGTCAAGCAATGGGATATCCCATTTTAACCCCAGATGTCAATGAATCGCAGCTTGAATTTGTAGCGTCGCCATCTGGTGTACGCTTTGCGATGTCAGGAATTAAAGGGGTTGGAAAAAGTGTTGTTGAAGCGATTGTACTGGAGAGAGAAAAACAAGGTCTATACAAATCCTTTAATGATTTTATCAAACGAGTGGATCACAGGCAGGTGGGTAAAAAGGTCATAGAAACTATGATTGATGCTGGGTGCTTTGATTTTACAAATTGGGATAGAGCTTCTCTTCAAGAAAATTTAGACCCC